>JAYVDU010000227.1:0-5048 GCA_043749245.1 Bacteroidota bacterium
ATAATTGTTATAATGTGTTTTTGAGCGAATTGCGAAGCACTCAACGATTCATACATGAAATATAAAATAGAGTTAAAAGAGGCTCCCGCTTTAGCGGAATTGCAGAGATAGTTGGCTACTATCTCGAAAAATTTAATCCCGATTTATCGGGATAGCCAAAAAGACACATGACAAAATTATTAGATAAATTTTAAACAGGCTCTTAATCTTTGGGAACGTATATTATCACGAATTTGTTTAAATTCTTTACTATTCGAATTTGCCACATTTAAAACCTAAAAATTACGGAGGCTATTATTCTATTTTCATCTCTAACCAAATCTGCAACAAAACCTGTAGGGTTACCAATCGGTGCATTCCAACCATTTGGAGAAGTAACTCCGCCGTGTCCTGAGAAATAAGGTGTGTTCATGTGACGTGTTACAAATTCTAATCCCCATGTCATATACTCGGTAGGCATAAATTGAATACCTGAAGTAAAGTCCCAACCTTCTAGCTGCTCACCAGGGTTTTGGGTAACAATAGCGTTGCCTGTCGGCATTAGCGCCAAATATCTTCCCGGATTATTCATATATCCTCCTCCATTTGTCCACGCAAATCGTTGTTTTTTACCAAGCCATATTCTATTATAAACCATAAAACTTGCAAAATTTTGTGCAGGCCCACTAGATCCACCAAAGGCGGTAACTCCATCTCCCTCTTCAAATCCTAAATCACCTGTAAATGAAAAGGCTGCTTTTGGAATTGATCTTCCTGGCCTATTTCTATAGCGAAGAGTAATGCTATTATCGCTATGCACACGAATACGACTCGATGAATTTGGTGTATCCCATCCAACATATTCGTTAGTTACCAATGATAACCATTCGCGTGGACGATATTGAATTTGAAAGCCAAAACCTGGCTGATTATTGAACATTGCGTAGGTTTGCCATCCGCTTATTAACCATAACTCAACTTTCAATTTGCTTGTTACCTGTCCCTGCATCCGAGCACCTGTAAAAAACCAAGGAGTATTATCAGAGGTATAAGACGATTGATAATTCCAGTTTTCAAAATTATTTGCCGAACATAAACCTACGTAAGATCTAAAAATACCTATATCAAGATTCACACCTTTCCACCAATTGAAATGATGACCCGCATATGCTTCAGCAATGTTACGCATAGCTGTATATAAGTCATATTGACCGCGCAATGGCGTTAAATCGTTGCGCGGAATAGCCGTGACCCTTGTTCCAAATTGAAGTATAATTTTTGCATGGTTGTTTTTATCATGAAATTCTCCGCCGCCTTCAATGTAAGATATATTTAATTCATTGGAACGAAATGTTGCGGTTGACCCACTATTAGTATGATCAATAGGATTATTAAACGAATAATTATAATTTGCATCAAAAGTAATAGTTCCACTAAAATATTTACTTTCTAAAACATGTGAGTGTTTACGGTCATTACCTTGAGCCCACGTATAATCAAACTCCTTTTCTGTTTTTGTAGTATCTTTGATTTCTATATTTTCCTGACTAAATATCAATGAAGAAGATAGTATGATAAAAATTATAATATTTATTTTAATATTCATAAACTTTATTTTTATTAATTTAACTTTATTTTAAAAGAGCGTAAATTTACGATATTTTATTGTTTGGTGCTAAATAAAAATTGCTTAAATTCTAATTACACAATAATTTATATTTACATTTGACATTATGCCAAATAATTTTTTCTATTTAGAGATGAATACCTTTACAACGACTCTTGTATGCCATACTGTGAAGGGTATACAGATACTTATCAAATTGGATATACTAAGGACACCATAGTTTCATTACCGTAAAAGATCAGATTTTAAAAAGCATATATGTTAGCCTTAGATTATAATCTGTTGTTGAATTATAAGGCAATTATAAATCGGCTTGAATATAACGGTTACGAGCTAAGTATTTTACGTTTAGATGAAATCAATGTTGAAATTTCAGGTAACAAATGGTTTAAATTAAAATATAATTTAGGGCAAGCGATAATCGAAAACAAACAAACGATTTTAACCTTTGGTGGGGCATACTCCAATCATATAGCTGCAACCGCGGCGGCTTGTCAATTAGCAGGCTTTAAAAGTATAGGTATAATAAGAGGAGAAGAGTCTTCGGCGTCAAATACAACCCTAGCCTTAGCTAAAGAAAACGGAATGCAATTAGTGTTTGTGAGCAGAGAGCTGTACAAACACAAAAGCGAACAAGCCTATTTACAAGCACTGCAAGCGGAATATCCAGATGCATATATCATTCCAGAAGGAGGGGATAATGCATTGGGGCAAAAAGGATGCGAAGAAATTTTATCGAATTCAACAACCGATTATGATTTAATTTTTTGTGCACACGGAACCGGCACTACTTTTAAAGGTATTGCAAAATCACTATTACCCCATCAAAAATTAATGGCGATTAATGTATTAAAGTATGAGGCAACGAGTGATTTGTTAAACGCAAATATTAATAACGACTATCATTTGGGGGGATACGCTAAGCATACCACTGCATTATTAGAATTTAAAACATGGTTTGAAACGACCTATCATATTCCATTAGATTATGTTTACATGGCAAAATTAATGTATGCGGTGTTTGATTTAATGAAGCAACATAAACTTTCTAAAGACAAAAAAACACTAATTGTTCATTCGGGCGGATTGCAAGGAAATAAAGGGTATGAAGAGCGGTATGAAATTTAAGATGAGCCTAATTTATATTATACTATTTTACGTAAACGTTTAAAAGCTTGCCTTTCTATTTCTGCAATTTCATCCAAGATATTAGCGCTTTCTTCAAAATCTTTTTGTTCATTCAATCGCCCTTTAAAGATACGGCCCATATTAACAGCACTGGCACGCCACATATCACCAGCTTTTGTAAATTCATCTGATATTTTTAAAAGCTCATCGTTAGCAATGTAGTTGCTGGCTTGTTCTAAAAAGGCAGCATACAAAAAACGGAAGCCACCACCGCCTGTTCCTATTTCTTCTTGCATACGCACTATTTGCCCAAGGTATAGAGCGGCTTTGCGAGGACCTAATTTTTCGCGCCATAGTCTGATTTGTTTGGCGGTGTATAAAATGCCGTCAACACCACAGATGGAACCAGGTAAATAAAGCATCTCAAAAGAAGAACGTTTGATGGCTTTTGGAATCACTTTTTGTAAATGTTCTTTACTTACAGACTTTACATTTTCGGGATAATACACATGACCTTTTGGCGCCAATGGACCTTTTGCAAAACGTACTTTCAACATGTCAGCTTCTGTTAGTGTAGTAACTGTTTCCATAACCGGATCGCTCACTAAATAATTACCATTTTCTTTACCGTATACAACTATATTGTGAGCATTAAAATGAAAGCGATATTCTGGTGGAAAATAAGGAAGGTTATAAACGCCCACTTGGCAACCAACGGGATTGCCATTGCTTAGTTCTTTGTCAAGATATTCAATAGCTTCTTTTTCGTTACTAAATTTTTTACGATTGACGGTAATTCCTAACAATTTACTTGCTCGGCTAAAAATCCATCCCGGCATACTACGATAAGAAATAGCAGGGCCGTTATTCACCATTAAAAAAGGAATATGGATGTAAAAAATTCCTGAACCTAAACCAAATATTAAAGGTTCAGTCATAAAATTTAATCCGTGATGCCTTAATAAGCCTGTAGAAACGCCATTTTCGCAGTGCGCTGTTTGTAAATGTAGGTAGGGTATAGATGAATTCATCAATAAAGTAACGTTATGTAATCGCTATTCAAACATACGAAAAATTGTGAAAATTATTGACATTAAGATGTTACACATAATACCTAAATGAGTGTATTACCAAGTATGTTTTATATATAATCCATTCTGAACAACATAGATAAATAGGAAACATAGTTTATAAACAAGTATTCTATGCGATCTATGAGAACTATGTGCCTCCTATGGTTTTGACCATTTATTTATTATGAATGGTATAAGTAGTGTTAGTTTAAATGAAGTTGAGAATAGAATAAATTGGTTATAAAAAAATCTTCATCAATTTTGTGATGAAGATTTTTTTGAAATTATTTTGAAGAAATTATTTTTTAAACGTAAGCGGCACTATTAATTTTACGCTAAGATTGCGCCCCATATTAAACACCCCGATTCTTCTCGTGGTGTAATTTGGATCAGCGTATTTCAAACGACTCATGTTGCTTTGATAAGCAACATCTGCTAGATTTGATCCATATATATAAAACGAGAAAAGTGCTTTGTCTTTATAACAGATATCCCCACCTATACCAGCGTTTATTAGCAAGTACGATGGTGTAACTGTTTCGTTTCCGTATTTATAGTATATTTTATTTTGCTCGAAATAATAATCCATGCCTACTTTTACATAAGCATTTTTAATGATTTTACCTTTTGTATAAATAAATTTCAATTCTGTTCTGTATTTTGCAGGTGGAGTATATGGCAAATACTTTGTAGAATCAGGTTGATTTTTTTGTAAAGCCGTTACAAAAGAAAAGCTGTTGTCAAAATTTAACCATTTAAGTTTGCTTGGGCGTATATTTAATACAGCCTCTCCGCCTGACAATACAGCGTTTCCTTGAACATATTTAAAAGCCGGGCCGGCAGCTAAAGCTAATGCGGGATCAAATCTAATAGAATCACCACCTAACATGCTGTTAAGTTTTTCGGCAAAAATATAATTATCAATATTATTCATGAATGCAGAAACTTCTACAAATATATCTTTAGAGTTAGCGCCGAATGAAACATCATATTGCATACTGCTTTCTGCTTTTAATTTATGATCTCCAATTTCATAAAAAGGAGTTCCGTCATGAATTCCGTTTGCACCGCTTTCAGCAGCTGTTGGCGCGCGATAGCCTCTTGAAATATTTAACTTAGTGTAAAAAACAGATGTGATGTCATAGGTTGCACCAAAACTTCCTGATAAACCAGAGAAATTAGAAGTGTATGCGGTAAAATTAGCTATCCCTTTTTGATCAGGACCGGGCAATCTTTTACCG
>JAYVDU010000228.1:0-5048 GCA_043749245.1 Bacteroidota bacterium
TTTGGAAGATGATGTGAGAGCGGGTAATATAGTGTAAGTTTTATTTTACCGTTAGCTTTTCAAAAAATACCGATAACAAAATAGTTCAATAAACATTCAAAACGAATTAAAATTATTCAAATTAATGGTTTATATTTGTTTAGCTTATCTGAAATTAAATGGGAATGAAAGGAATATATTACGCTAAAGTAATGCAAACTTTTTTTGGTATTGTATTTACGAATATCACTAGTTCATGTAGACCGAATACTTTTAAAAGAGCTTTAAAAATAACAAACTTGTAAATTGATTTGTAATTCTGGTTTTGGAACTTAATTTTGATTTTTATTTAGAATGTTCATTATTTTTAATTACTCCTATTTTTTAATAATTTATTAAATGCAAATTATTCATAAAATTGACGATTTCCTCTTCAATATTTTCCCAAATTTAAATTTTAAACAAAATGAACAGATAATAGAATTCTTGGAGGAATTCTATACTTTTGGTTCGTACAAGCCAAAAATAAATATTTTTGATGGTTACGTTAAAATTGAAATTGATGTTTCTAAGATTTCGTCGCAGCAAACCGAATATAAAAAAGTTGTTTATTTATGTGAAAATGGTAAATTTAATGAGGCAAAACCAATTCTTAATGAGCTAATAAAAAAAGATCCAACTAATTCCGATTATTATCGAATTATGGGTCAAATATTATCTGAAGAAAATAATCAAGAAGCTGCAATAGATTCTTTAATAGATGCCTTGCGGTGGAATCCAAAAAACAATTGGGCACTCATCATGATGGGTAATATTTTTGCGAAGTTTAAAAATGATATAGACACTGCAATGAAATATTATGATCAAGCCCTCATTGTTAATCCAAATGATAATATTACACTTAACAATATAGCAGCAAATTTAATGCAGTTAGGCAAAACTCAACAAGCAAAAAAGTTTTTTCAAGAGGCAGTTAAAATTAATGATAAATTTCCAAATACCCATTTTGCACTCGGAATGATTGGGGTATTAGAAAACGATTTATACTTTGCTTTTGAAAGTACAATTCTCGCAATCAAATTAACTAATAAGAAAGATGCATTGTATTTCAATTCAATAAAGCAAGCATTTGATGTAGCAAAAAAAATAATTTCTTCAGATGAAGGTAATAAAATTATCGAAAATTATAAAACAAAATTAGAAGTAGAAGGTGCTTGTAAAGTTGAGTTAATTGAAGATGATCAGATTTTAACAGCAGCAAAACTAGAATTAGCTGAAAATTATGAAAGAGAGAGTCACTTAATAAAATATAATCCAAAATACCAAGCATTTAATCATCTAATAATGCATGAATTGGTGCATCTCGATTTGGTTATTCAAGCAAGAAAAATGAATGAAAATATGCTTTTTATTTCAAATGATGAAAATAAAAAACAATTCATCCAATCTCTTGAAACAATGATAAAAAAATTAAATCAAATGGGCATTTCAGATAAGTCTGTTTCTGATTTATGTATAAATTTGTTCGATGGGATAAATAGGCAAATTTTTAATACACCTATTGATTTATTTATCGAAAACTTTTTAAATATAGAGTTCAAAAAATTGCACCCATTTCAGTTTATTTCTCTTCACGAATTAATGGTTGAGGGATTGAAATCTGTTACTGACTCTAAAATTATTGAAATATTTCCAGAGTCCGTTGTCTCCAAAAGCAAAATTTATAATCTTGTTTACTCACTACAATTTAAGGATTTATTTGGAATTGATTCAATAACTGAATTCAAACCCAACAATAATGAATTAAAATTAGCTAATGAATTTTATAATGAATACAAAGAGTACAAAGATGACAAAGCGCCTGGCGAGGAATATGAATTAGTTATGCATTGGGCAGAAGATTTAAAATTAGAGAAAAATTTTAGACTAGTAAATGAAAAAGAATTTAGGGCAAAATCTAATCAGATCGAAAACCTAATCACTTCTTTAGAAAATGAGCCATTTGATCAAGAATCTTTGGATAATTTTAAAGAGCGAGAAACTCTAAAATTTCTAAATTCTCAAAGTAACATCGGGCTAAATACAGTGGTCGTGATATTTATGATTGAAGCTTTAAATTTTTTTAAATTAAAAACTAAAGAAGAAATTAAAAAAATTGCTTTTGAGATAGCAACCTTAGGTATACAGGGAATTAAGCCTGAAAATGATAATTATCATATCCCGTCTATTAAAGACAAATCTTTTACTGGATATCAAATCTTGGCTTATTATTACACCAGTTGGTCAATTGCTATTCCAGAGATGGTATCTCAATTAAAACTTCCATTTGATAAAGAATATCAAATTGCTAATGGGATTTTTTTAAATTAATTTTATGACTGATATTGAAGAAATTGTCAAAGAACTAATAAAATTTAGAGATGATAGAGACTGGGAACAATTTCACAATTCCAAAGATTTAGCTTTGGCTTTAAGCATAGAATCAGCTGAACTTCTTGAATTATACCTTTGGAAAAAAGCGGATGAGGCAAACTCTAATAGAGTAAAAGAGGAACTAGCTGATATTTTTTCATTTGCGTTTTTGCTTGCTGAAAAATATGGATTTAATGTAAAGGATATTATTTTAGACAAGATCAAATCGAATGGAGAAAAATATCCCATTGACAAAGCAAAAGGCTCACACAAGAAATATAATGAATTATGAGTTTCAATAATGGATTTGAGGTTAAGCGATATGATTTTAATTCAAGCTTAATAAATGAGTTTCAAAATTTACATTATGCGAAAGATCTTTGGCCAATAGTTTATATATTAAGTGATGGGACGTTCAAAGAAGCTTATGTAGGTGAGACAACTGACACTTATTCTAGGATGAATACTCATTTGAAAAGTAATGCAAAAAATAAACTTACTACTGTTCATCTAATTACAAGCGAAAAATTCAATAAATCTGCGACTCTTGATATTGAATCCAATCTTATAAAATATATTTCTGGTGATGGCCAATTTAGATTAATCAATGGAAATATTGGCTTAGCAAATCATAATTATTATCAAAAGAATGAAGTTTACTGGGATATTTTCAAATCAATTTGGCACAAACTACGAGCAGAAGGAATCTCAAAACATTCAATTGAACATATTGACAACTCAGATTTGTTTAAATATTCTCCATATAAAACTTTAACAAAGGAGCAACGAAGCGGATTGTTGGTAATAATAAATAATCTTTTAAAAAATGATTTTAGGAACTTTATAGTAGAGGGCGGTGCAGGTACGGGTAAAACTATTCTTGCTATATTCTTATTCAAATTGTTAAATACTAACAATGAAGATTTTAATTTTAAAGAATTTGGAGACGAAGAGTTGGAATTTATAGAACTCATAAATGTTCTAAAAGATAAGTATCCAAATCCGAAAATGGCATTAATTATTCCAATGTCTTCATTTAGAAATACAATAAAAAAGGCTTTTACAAATATAAAGGGATTAAGCTCAAGCATGGTTATTGGTCCTACTGAAATTGTTAAGGATAAATATGATATTGTTGTTGTTGATGAATCACATCGCCTAAGAAGAAGAGTTAATTTGGGTGGATATTTTGGTGCTTTTGATGCTGTTTGTGAAAAACTAAATTTAGATAAAAATACTTGTAGTGAATTAGATTGGATTTTTTTAAAATCCAATAGGTCTATACTCTTCTATGATGAAAACCAATCAATAAAGCCATCCGATGTAAAAAAAGAAGATTTTGATTTATTGAAGCTTAATAGGAGTACAAAAGTTGAATGCCTAAAATCCCAATTCCGAGTTAAGGGAGGTAATGATTATGTAAAGTATGTTGATAGTCTTTTAAATTGTTCTCTGTCACCTCAATCCCAACTTTTCAATTCTAAGGAATATGAATTCGTTCTTTTTGATTCAATATCAGATTTAAGATCAGAAATAAAAAAACGAGATTCAGAAAATGGTTTATCAAGGTTAATAGCAGGGTATTCTTGGCCATGGATTTCAAAAGAAAATAAAGCTTTATACGACATAGAAATTGAAGAAGAAAAATTACAATGGAACAGCATTTCAGATGAATGGATTAACTCAGAAAATTCAATTAATGAAGTCGGATGTATTCATACTATTCAAGGATATGATTTGAATTATGCAGGTGTTATTTTTGGAAATGAAATCACATATGATAAATTGAAGAATGAAATTGTGGTTTTGAAGGAAAACTATTATGACCGAAATGGTAAAGCCAGCATCAGAGACCAAAAAACTTTAAAAGATTTTATAGTAAATATTTACAAAACAATGATGCTCAGAGGAATCAAAGGGACATATATTTACGTTTGTGATAAAAATTTAAGAGAGTATTTAGCAAAAAATATTTCGAGATATAAAATTATTGCTCCGTCTTTATTAATTCCAAAAAAAGAAGTAAAACCTTATGTGAATTCAGTTCCTTTCTATGATTTGAAAGTAGCTGCCGGTGATTTTAGTGAACTACAATCGGTGTCAGATTGTGATTGGGTGGCGATTCCATCAAGATATAACCCATCTTCTGAATTATTTGCTTGCACCGTAATTGGAGAATCAATGAATAAAATTATTCCTAATGGCTCAATCTGTCTATTCAGGAAGTATTCTGGTGGTTCTCGTAATGGACGAATTGTATTAGTTGAACTTACAGATATTCAAGATTCAGACTCTGGTTCTTGTTATACAATTAAAGAATATCAAAGTAAAAAGAAAGTAGATTATAACCAATGGTCTCACGAATCAATTATATTAAAGCCTCAAACTTTTGAATCAAAATATAGTGACATTATAATTTCAGAAGATGATTTAAACGCAATAAAAGTGATTGGGATTTTCGAATGTGTGTTATAAGAAAAGAAAGTGAATTAAAAAAAGTTGAATGCAAAAAATAAATGCAACTAACTATTGGCTTACCTTGTCTAAATTATAAATAATGCGAAACGCTTGTTCAACGTCAGAGTTTTTAGTTGCGCAGCGGCTAAAAGCGAGACTTGATTAAGCGTGATCAAGCGTGAATTGAAAACTCTCATCAA
>JAYVDU010000229.1:0-5045 GCA_043749245.1 Bacteroidota bacterium
ACAAAAAAATAATACATTACAACATACAAGTGCTTCATTTCAGTATGTAACAAAATCAGGCAAACTAATATGGCTTGAGGATAACTATTCGCCTATATATGATGATAATGGAAAAATAAAATTTATTTTAGGTATTAGCAGAGATATCACCAAAGAAAAAATTACACAATTAGAGTCAGAACAAAAATGGAATAATTATAAAAATTTACTAGACTCTGCACCAATAGGTATATTTATTCACGATGGAAAATGTATTTATAGTAATAAAAAAGCGGCAAATATATTAGAAGAAGAAAACCCATTAAAATTAATAGGAAAAGATTTATTTCAGTTTTTTCTTCCATCAGAAAAGAAAAAAGCGACCGATAGAGTTAAAAGAATTAACAATGGAGAGGAAGTAACGGGTTTATCATATAAAATAAAAACGATAACAGGAAAAATTATAGATGTAGAATTAAAAACAGTTCCTTTTATATACAATGGTAAAAAGTGTCTACAAACAACCATTACGCAAACATCTGATGAAAAAAAATTAGAAAAAGAAATATTGCGCGCTGAAATTGCAGAAGAATCAAATAAAAAACTAACTGCGGAAATTAATTACAGAAAAAAAATACAAAACGAATTAGTTACTCAATCAACCAAATATGAGGCTATTTTTAATAATACCTCTCATTTAATTTGGACAGTTAACCGAGATTTAAAAATAACATCGTTTAATCAAAATTATTACAATTATATTAAAACTATTTTTAATCATGAGCTAAAAACAGGACAACATATAAGCGATATTGGAAAATTATTGAAAAATAATTTATTGTCTTTTTGGGAAAAAAAATACACTGCTTTTTTTAAAAATAAACACAATACAGTTGAGTATTTCGAAATTAATAATACTAATCTTAAAGGAAAAATACATTATAGAGAAATATTTTTACACCCAATAAGAAGCGTTGATGGCAAAATAGACGAAATAGCTGTTATAGCCCATGATACAACAGAAAGAAGACTTTCAGAACAAAAAATTATAGAACAATCAGCAAAACTGAAAGCTATTTTTGAGAGCGGTAAGCAATTAATATGGACGGTTGATAAACATTATTTTTTTACATCGTTTAATCAGAATTTTTCTGATGCTATGTATAACATTTATAAAGTAAGACCCACTTTAGATAAAAAAGTATACCGGCCTCAAAAAACAAAAGAAGGTAAAGAATACCATAATTGGTGGATAGAAAAGTATAATGACGTATTTAAAACGGGAAAGGGAAGTGAATTTACAACAGAACAATTAGATTCTCATAAAAATAAAATATTTAGACAAATATTTCTACATCCAATTTTAAATAACAATATTATTGAAGAAGTATCTTGTATATCTAATGATGTTACTGAACTTAAACACCTTCAAAACGATTCTATTAATCAAGCGGCAAAATTAACGTCTATCTTCGAAAACTCTTCGATTTTAATTTGGACTATTAACAAGGATTTTAAAGCAACTTCATTTAACAAGAACTTTAGCAAATATTTTAAAATAAATAATACAAAAGAACCATTACTAAATACGCAATTACATAAATTATTGCCAAAAAAGAAGCAAGCAGAATATAAATCATATTGGTACTCTTTTTATAAAAAAGTATTTGATGGCAGTTCTTTAAAATTGGAGAGAAAGCAATTAGAGCCATCTGGTGAAATAAATTTTAAAGAAATTTATTTAAATCCAATAAGAAATGAAAATAACGAAATCACTGAAATTGCATGCTTGGCCTCAGATATTACCGAAAATAAAATATTTGAGCAACAAATTTTAGATCAATCCGCTAAATTAAAAGCGATTTTTGAAAGTGGAGATCATTTAATTTGGACTGTCAATAAAAAGTTTGAATTAACATCGTATAATAAAAATTATTTCAATCTTATTAAAAATAATGTACAAAGAAAAAAATTATCAGATAATAAAATCATTTCCGTTTTTGATACTATACAAAATAACGATAAAAAAGCTTTTTGGACAGATAAATACAATTTAGTATTAAAAGGAAAACCTCATGTTTTTGTTCATAAAAGCATTATTAATAACGAATTTACTTACAGAGAAGTTTATTTATATCCTATTTTTTTAAATAATGAAGTTGTTGAAGTGTCTGTTATCGCTCAAAATATTACCGAAAGAGTTAAAAATGAAAATAAAATATTAGAGCAATCCGCAAAATTAAAAGCAATATTTGAAAGTGGCGAACAATTAATGTGGACAATTACTAAAGATTATAAATTCACGTCATTAAACAAAAATTATGCAAAGGCTGTTTTCGATTTATATGGTTTTTATCCAGAAGTAGGTAAAAGTATTAGGGAATTTGAAAAAAACATAACATCTAATTTTCAATCAGTGTGGGATGAAAAATATGCGAGTGCATTTGCAGGAAAACAAGCAGAGCTTAGCACCGAAAGAATTAAACGCGACGGAACCAAAGTGTTTAGACAGTATTATTTGTATCCAATAAAAAACGTAAATAACGAAGTTGTAGAAGTTTCTGGAATTGGATTTGATATAACGGAGAATAAAATTAATGAAGAAAAAATAAATCAATCTTTAAAAGAAAAAGAAATTTTATTAAAAGAGGTTCATCACCGTGTAAAAAATAATATGCAGGTAATTTCAAGCATATTAAATCTACAATCTTCTTATGTAAAAGATGTATACGCCCTTAATTTATTGAAAGAATGCCAAAACCGGATTAAATCTATGGCATTCATTCACGAAAGCCTTTATCAAAGCAAAAACTTCGAATCAGTTAATTTTTCTGACTACGTAAGCACTCTTGCAAAAAATTTGGTACACACTTATTCTGTTAATACTCAAAAAATAAAACTAATTTTAACATTAGATAAACTGTTTTTAAATTTAGATATATCCATCCCATGTGGCTTAATTATTAACGAAATTATATCAAATTCATTAAAATATGCATTTCCAAACAATAGAGATGGAATAATCTTCGTAACTTTGAAAGTGAACAAACAAAAAGTCTTAATTCAGGCAGGCGATAATGGAATTGGAATCTCTCCTGAAATCGACTTAAAGCAGACTAAAACTCTAGGATTACAACTTGTAGATACGCTTGCAGAACAAATTAACGGAACGATAACTATAGATAGAAATAACGGAACTAAATTTAATATAGAATTTAAATTATAACATGGAAAATAACAATACCAACGTTTATATTGTCGAGGATGAAAGCATCGTTGCCAAAGACATTCAAAACAGTTTAAAAAAATTAGGTTACAATGTTTTAGGCATCAGTAATAATGGTGCAGATGCCATTAAAAATATTGTTGATTTAGAGCCGAATATCGTCTTGATGGATATTATGATTAAAGGGCCAATGACGGGGATTGATGTTGCGGATATTATTAAAAAAGAATACAATATTCCGGTTATATTCTTAACAGCTTATGCCGATGAAAGCACACTTGCTAAAGCTAAAATTACAGAGCCTTATGGGTATATCCTTAAGCCTTTTAAAGAAATAGACCTCCATTCTACTATTGAAATGGCTATTTATAAGCACAAAAAAGATAGAGAAATTCAAAAAGAACGCGATTTTTTATATTCTTTAGTTGAAAACAAAGACGAAGCAGTAAAAGATATTTTATTTGTTAAATCAAATTCGCGCCTTGTTAAAGTTAATTTGAAAGATATTTTTTATGTAGAAGCCCTAAAAGATTATGTAGTACTAAACACGCAATATACGCGTTACACTATTCACTCTACCATGAAAGACATTGAAAAGAAATTAGATAATGGTGATTTTATTCGCGTTCACAGGTCATTCATTGCGCGCATCGATAAAATACAAACCATCGAAAATCAAACCGTTGTTTTGGAAGAAAACAAAAAAGTAATCCCTATCGGTGGATCTTATCGCGATGATTTACTTGCCAAATTAAATATGATTTAATGCCGAGAATTTTTATTCTTTATTTTTTCGTTTTGGTTTCAAACAACTTCTTTTCACAAAAAACTGAAGTCGTGTTTAAATCTTCTATTACTCATAATTACGTTATAGGCAATGATTACTATGTTGAGGATAATATTGATACAAACAAACTATTGTTTATGGGTATTATCCGTATTACAGTAAATAATTTAGATGAATTTGTTGCGGACGCCCAAAGAGTTTTAAAAACAAAATCAAAAGAGCTAAACGGTAATGCATATAAGCTAAAACAGTATGTTTTACAAGGCACAACGCTTACACTACTATTTGATATTTATTTTGCTTCTGAAAAACAAGTTGATTTAATTAAACAAAATTCTATTAAAGAAAAAATAATTGTTTTTAATAATACTAAAGACACACTTCAGCGTTTGATAATAGTAAACAACGACAAACAATTTTTTGCTTTTAATAAAAGGATAGAAATTAAGGGGGCTGGCAAAGAAGCATCTTTAGCATTAGATTCAACAATTAATTGGGTTAATACAATAAAACAGATAGAAGAAAATAAGCACGCAAGATTTTTTACAGTAAAACTAAGAGACAATTTAACGCCCCTTATCGTTGGAAGTGTTTTAGGAGGTGTTGTTGGTGCCGTTATTGCCAGTGGCGCTGTGCAGAAGAGAAAAAATAAAGTTCAAAACGAATTTTTCTCGAGTCTAAATTATAACACAGGAAGAATTTTAATGGAAATATATCCTTTAGACAAACAAATTACTCTTCCTTGAAAATTTTGAATTTTTTAAACTTACCTTTGCCAAATGCAAAATCAATATGATGTTATAGTTGTTGGTGCGGGTCACGCGGGCTGCGAGGCTGCCGCTGCCGCTGCTAACATGGGTAGTAAGGTATTATTACTTACCATGAATATGCAAACTATTGCCCAAATGAGCTGTAATCCAGCAATGGGCGGTATTGCCAAAGGACAAATTGTTCGCGAAATTGATGCGCTTGGCGGTTACAGTGGAATTGTATCTGATAAATCTGCTATACAATTCCGTATGCTTAATCGTTCCAAAGGCCCCGCTATGTGGA
>JAYVDU010000230.1:0-15290 GCA_043749245.1 Bacteroidota bacterium
CAAGTTGGATTAGGTCATCGTAGGCTGTCCATCATCGATTTGACGGATACCGGTAAGCAACCCATGCAATTTCAACATTGGTGGATGACGTTTAATGGAGAGGTATATAATTACCAAGAAATAAAAAAAGAATTAGATTCGCTTGGGCATCAATTTATTGGCAATTCAGATACAGAGGTAATGCTTCACTCGTATGCAGAATGGGGGATTGAATGCGTGCATCGTTTCATCGGTATGTTTGCCTTTGTGATATACGATACTCAAAAACAAGAAGTAATTTGCGTGAGGGATAGGGCGGGAGTGAAGCCTTTTTTTTATTATTGGAACGAAGGTTTGTTTTTATTCGCCAGCGAATTGAAAGTTTTTCATCAACATCCTCAGTTTAAGAAAGAAATTAATACGGATGCCGTTGCCGCGTTTATGCAGTATGGCAATGTCCCCACGCCTCACTGTATTTTTAAACATTGCTATAAATTAAAGCCAGGGCATGTTCTCACTTTCAATATGCAACATGCAACATTCGACATCAGCAAATATTGGGATGTTTATGACGCGTATAATAAACCCAAGTTAGCTATTTCATTTAATGAGTCCAAGGTTGAAACAGAAAAATTGTTGCAATCAGCCTTCGATTACCGCATGGTATCTGATGTTCCGGTGGGTGTGTTTTTAAGTGGAGGATACGATAGCGCTTGCGTCACCTCTTTATTGCAAAAAAATACTTCTACAAAATTAAAAACATTTACAATCGGTGTTGCTGATATTGGTTTAAATGAAGCGCCTTTTGCGAAAGAAATTGCTAAGCATTTAGGAACAGATCATCACGAATATGAATGCACCGAAAAAGATGCGCTAGAATTAATTAATGAGCTACCTTATTACTACGACGAGCCGTTTGCCGATAGTAGTGCTATACCCACAACATTAGTTTGTAAAATGGCAAAAAAGCAAGTAACCGTAGCATTAAGTGCTGATGGTGGCGATGAAATTTTCGCAGGATACAATCGTTATGATTATATGATGAAGCATGGTAAATTATTAAATGCGGTGCCAAGCTTTGTTAATAAAGGAATGGCAGGTATGATGGATTTAGTTCCAGCAGATTATATTCCCATTTTAAGAAATAAATATAACTTTCATAATCGCTATGAGAAGCTGAAAGGTTTACTAAAAGACCCATCACATAAAAATGTGATGCTAAGTTTAAGCCAACAATTTAATGAAAAGCAATTGAAAGAATTGGTACTCAAAAAATATGAACTTCTGGAAACAGCTTATTTGTCAGGTAGTTTAACGAATAGCAGTTACTCGCCTTTAGCATATATGATGGCTATTGATTATCAAACTTATTTAGTTGACGATATTTTACAAAAAGTGGATAGAGCTTCTATGACTTTTAGTTTAGAAGGCAGAGAGCCGTTTTTAGATCATCGTATCATTGAGTTCGTTGCTCAATTACCTGATAGTTTTAAATACCATAAAGGAATCAAAAAGCATATTTTAAAAGAAATAACACATCAATATATTCCTAAAGTGATGATGGATAGGCCTAAAACAGGCTTTGCCATACCGATAGAAAAATGGTTGTCAACTGATTTGAAAGAACAAGTGCTCTATTATTTGAATCGCCAAACGATTCAATCGGAAGGTATTTTTAATGCGGATTACGTGGAAAAATTGGTTGTTGATTTTTATAATGGAAAAAAAGAATATGCCACAAAAATATCGTATTTGCTGATGTTTGAGATGTGGTATAGGCAGTGGATGAAATAAAACTATTGTAAATATTTATTGGAATATTTACTTTTCTATCTTTTTCCATAGATGAAAAAGAAACAAAAAATCTAGTCAAAAATATGCTCCACGCTCCTCACGAAATTCTACGATTTTCACGTTTCGCTATCGCTACACTAAAATCTTGAATTCACGTTTCACCGCTATACTGCTCGCATTTTTGACGGGCCTACGCTCTTATTCTACCCATCATTTTCTGAAAAACTTAGTCGGTTACTAATGATATAATATTATAAATGTATTTGATTCTCTCTGTGTTTCTCTGCGCTTCTGCGGTATGAGAAACCTTAATATTTAATTATTTTTTTAATAAATAGTTTGTCGTTGATCGTTATTTTAACAATATAACAGCCACTCGCTAAGTTGGAAATTGAAAGCGGAATTAAATTTAAGCCAGCACTTCCAACAACCGAATTGTTTACTAAAACAGAGCTTCCAAGAGCATTTGTGATATCAAAATTGATATTTGTTTCCTTTTTTAACACTATAGGAAATACAACATCATTGTTAGTTGGATTTGGGTACGGAGAAAAAATATCAATGTCTTTCACAAACAAAGCTAAGCAGAGGTTGTCATTTTTAGTATTATCATCTATACCCCCATTTACTTGAGATATCATAACACACACGATGCTATTTTTATCAGCTTCATTAACTAAAGCACTACCCGAAAAATGATAATTATAAAATATCCCTGCGTTTAACGCGCCCGACCAATTTTCTTTTATTTGCCCGCCGTTAGTTAATTTATAAGTTATTTTAAAGTCAGTAATCGTTGTGGTTCCAAAGTTGGCCAAATTAGCTGTTAAATCAAGGTAACCGTCTGATTGAATATTTGGAACAATATCTAAGATGGCTAAATCAGTTCTTTTATTATAAACAATAAATGATTTTGTTTTTGAATTTTTACAACCGCGACTATTGGTTAGTAAAAGTGTAATTTGATAACTACCCGTGTCAGCAAATTGATATATAGGAGTTGTTAAAGAAGAAGAAAAACCGTTTGTGCCTGTCCAATTATAAGCGAGTCCGGTTAATATATTAGGTGTTAATGTAGCAGAGGTTTGACTGAAAATAAAATTGGGTGAGGACGTGAAATCCACAATTGGTATGGGATACACGTAAACGCTTTTTAACATAGAATCTTTACAACCTAATCCATCAATCACGCGTAATTTAATTAAATGATTTGCCGTATCGGTAACATGTAAATAAGGAGATTGAAGCGTTGAGTATGGAATTGTATTAACTGACCATTTCCAATTTTGAATCGAACTAGCACTGGATGTGCTCGCGTCTACCAACTTAATAGAATCATTAATACAGAAATTTTGTGGAGTTACAAAATTACACACTGGAGGTAAGGTAACGGTAACTTGCTTGACAGCATACGATACACAGCCATTCGTTCCAATAACTGTAAGTGTAACTGGATAGGTGCCTGCTAATGGATAATATTGACTAACTAAGGTGCTCGTAGTGGAAACACCAAAACTCCAGTTTCTAACGGTGCTTGAAGCAGGTGCTGGCACAATTGAGTTATCTTGAAATCTCACGACTGCATTTGTGCAAGCAGCAGAATAAGAAAACAAGGCTTTTACCTGAGCTTTTACAATAATAACTTTGCTGATAGAATCTTTACATCCTGCATTATTGGTTGCAACTAATTTAATAGTATAGGAAGTTTGATTACTAAATAGATGTTTGGGATTCGCTACCAAAGATGTATTAGAAGCGCCGCTTGCTGCGTCACCAAAACTCCATAACCAATTGGTAATAGGATAAGATGGAGCGTTTATTAAGCTTGTAAATTTAGTACTATCATTTTGACAAGATATTCCATTTGAAAAATTAACAGTAGGTGTTGGGGCAATATGAATCGTTTTTGAGATTGTTTGTTTGCAACCTACATTCGTAATCACTTTCAATTTTACGGTATAATTCCCAGTATCAGAAAATGTATGAAAAGGATTGGATAAGGTTGATGTATTTGTAGCCGATACAGGATCTCCAAAATCCCATAGGGTGCTGGTAATGGTATTACTAATTGGAGCACTTGATAAATTGGTGAAACTAACAGCAGTATTTTTACAACCTATACTCTGTGAAAAATTCGCAATTGGTGCTTGGCCTGCTATTGAAACATTGATTGTGTCCCTTGCCACACAATTATTGGTATTAGTTATCACAACAGAGTATTGCCCCGTAGTATTAATTACTAAAGAATTACTATGCGAACCATCACTCCAGGTGTAACTGGCGGCAGCATTAGCTCCATTTGTTAAAGAAATGGCGTTACCTGAACACAATAATAGATCAGGGCCAAGGGAAGCAGTTGTTGGAAAATTATCTTGTGTGACGGTGACTGTATTGGAATTGTATATGCATCCAAAAGAGTCTGTTATTTTTACAAAATATTGCCCAGGACTATTGATGATTAATAGTGAGTCTGTAGAATTATTTTGCCATAGAAATTGATTTATAGTTTTATTAAGTTGAGTATTCCACGTAATTGAATTAGTTCCGCACATGATTTTATTGGGATAATTAAAGTTTTTTGGAGTAGGAATTACTTTAATGGTATCGTAATGATTTATCCCAAATATATCAGAACAAATTACAGAGTACTCTCCATATTGATTGATATTAATTTGATTTGTTGTAGCTCCATTACTCCATAAATAACTTTGAAAGTCAGGATTAGCTTGAATTGAAACTGAATTAGAAGGAATACATCCGTTAGAAGGAGAGATGTAAATGTCGCTACCTAAATTCAACGATGGTGCATATTTTTGTATTAAGTAATTATTGATGCTATCTTCTTCTGAAGGACTAATAAACCTATCAAATACTATTATTTCAAAAACATCCCCGTTCCACATTCCAGAATAAGTAGGGTCCCCACCAATATTATAAGGGCCATTTACAAATGCACCAACAAAAGAGCTTCCTGAAGAACTACCATTTAAGTTAGTATTTAAAAACGATTCGCAAATTACGCCGCTATTTTTTTTATATTCGAAAATAATGGGGGAAAATCCAGTATTTAATAATTTACCATTGGAGGTAGAATAAATAGCATTATTAGAGTAAATAGTAAAATCATTATTTTTTTTTGAAAGCCACATACCTCCGGGTGCGTAAGGACCTATATCGAATAACACATTATATATATCTGACATAGGCATTCCTGATGCAACAATAAAAAGTGACATTGAGGATGTCGATATTGAAGGAATTGTTACTCCATTAAGCATTTGACTACCATTAAAATGAATAGATGGCTTACCATTTAATACATTATTCAGATAGGTAGGTTGGAGTACTGTAGAAATTTGTATTGAGTTAAATACATTGCCACTTTGATCATTCCAGTTAGAAACATTAGCGCCATTAAGTGTAATTCCTGCATCGGCCTTAAGCCATAATTTTAGCCCAGAGATGTTAGATGGACTTTGTCCAAAAACATTTGTTTGTAACAGAAGAATAAGGTTAATGTATGTAAAAAACAAATGTTTGTTGTGAAAATTCAAAAAACATTCGCGTAATTTTATTAATACATTATTCAATTTCATTGCGTTTTTATTACTATCTCAAATATAATAAAAAAAACAATTTTATGGTATTATATTTAATAGGGTAAATTAACTTTAGTCATTACATTTACACGATAACAAATTCTATGAAAAACAGTGTTCTTGGTACATATGGCATTCAGATTCTAAATGTTTTTTTTAGTTTTTTTATGTCGATTTTACTGGCAAGATTATTAGGAGCAGAAGAAAGAGGAAATTTAGTTTTATTTATTACTTCATCTAGTTTTATAAGTACTATTATTGAATTTTGTTTAGGGAGTGCTATTACTTATTATATTGCTTCTGATAAATTTCCTATCAATAAAACGATTACTACACTTATTTATTGGACTTTGATTGCTTTGCTGATTGTAATTTTGATTACACTTGCGAGCCCATATATTGGAATACAACAATTTTTATATGGCGAGCTTACTATAAATTTTTCTCTAAAAATATATTTTGTAGTTATTGTTACTTTGAGTGTTTTTAATTCACTTTTATCTGCAATATTTTTAGCAGTAAAAAACTTTAAAGTAATTAATTTATTAACTATTGGAACACTTGGATTGACTACATTTTTGTATTTTTCTTTTTTAATCGTAAAGACTCAATCAAATTTTAAATTTAATGCGGAATTAGTAGCTTTAACAATGACAATTGTTTTAGCGATTAGAAGTATTATAATGATTTTTATATACTCAAAAAAAATATCGATTTATCCATCAAAAAATATTTTACCTTATTCTGATATGAAAGCTTTGTTTTCCTTATCATTTATTAATTATATTTCGAATACGGTTTTGTTTTTGACGTACAAAATGGATTTTTGGTTTGTAACCTATTACAATGGTCCAAAAGTATTAGGTATTTATTCATTAGCTGTTAATTTAGCTCAATTATTTTGGATGCTCCCTAATTCTGTAGGTGTAGTGCTTTTTCCAAATATAGCATCAATGAATCCATTCGAAGCTTTAAGATATACACAAATGTTATGTCGTATTATTTTTACGTTTACTATTATTTTTGGTGCAATTGCTGGCTATTTATTATCATTTTTTATCCCTTATATTTATGGGTTACAGTTTACTCCCTCTTCATATTTGCTAATAATATTGTTAATTGGTGTTTTGCCATTCTCAGTAAAAATTATTATAGCGTCGTACTATGCGGGTATTAACAAAACAAAAATTGATATGATTGGAGCAGTAATCACATTTTTTATATGTTTAGTTTTTGATATTATTTTGATACCTAAATATGGAGTTGTTGGAGCTTCAATTGCTACAATTATTGCTTATGTTTGTAATATATTATTTATGATTATAACATTTAGGAAAATCACAAACTCAAGTTTTAGTTCTTTTCTATTAATTAAAAAAGAAGATATTAAGTTAGTCACTCAATTTGTTAATTCTAAAGTTAAGGTTAAGTCAAGGAATGTGTTATAATGGGCGTCATAATTAAAATGAATAAAGCTAACATACTTATTTTTAGTAAAAGAACCCTTCATAATGCACCACGAGTTATTAGAGAGATAGAAGTGTTGAAAAATCATTTCAATGTTTTTGTTATGGGAGAAACAAATCCAATTGATGAAACTATTATTTATAAAAACATTTATACTCAACGCTCACACTTTGACAAAGTATTTAATAGAATTAACACCATATTATTTAGGTTGAAAATTCTAAAGCACTATATACCAAAATTCAATAGAATAAGTCAATTTATAATTGAAAATAAAATCAATATTGTTATTATTCATGAACCTATTTTTTTTCCATTAATGGTTGCTTTAAAAAACAAGTATAATGTTAAAATTGTATTTAATGCGCATGAATACCATCCATTAGAGTTTGAAGATCAATTAGACTGGCTAACATCTGTAGGATTCGTTTACGACAAATTATATAGAAATTATTTATCTAAACTTGATTTAATGATAAATGTGTGTGATGGCATTGCAGAAAAATGTTTGAAAGAATACGGAGTTAAATCTATTGTTATACCTAATGCTGCTTTTATATCTAAAATTCCTATTCTCGAAAGTAATTGTGATAAAATAAAAATAATTTATCATGGAGCTATATTGGAATCTCGAAAAATTGAAGAGATGATAAAAGTAGCTGAGCTACTTGGTGAAAACTATATACTTGATATAATGGGAACAGCCCTTGATTATAATAATATTTATTATCAAAAATTACTTAAAAATGTCTCTAATCTATCAAACGTTTCTTTCAAAAAAGCAGTATTATTTAACGAAATTATTTCTACGATTAATGAGTATGATATAGGTATTTACATATTAAATCCTAATGGATTTAATAATGAATATGCTTTACCAAATAAAATATTTGAGTATATTCAGGCAAAATTAACTATTGCGATTTCTCCCTCTAAAGAAATGAGACGTATTGTTGAAAAGTATGATTTAGGAGTTGTTGCAGATGATTTTAGCCCAGAAAGTTTAGCGAAAAAAATCAAAGAACTATCTAAAGATGATATTTTTAGATTTAAAAAAAATGCTGAAATTGCTTCAAGAATTGAAAACGCAGAAAGGTATAGCGAATTATATCTATCTCACATTAAAATGTTATTAAATGAGCCTTTTTTATGTAAATAAAAAGTCTTATTTTTCTTATCGATTAAATAATTACAGAATTTAATATTTTATGTGTGGTATAGCGGGAATAATTAGTTTGAATACTAATAATTTAAGTTTAGAAAAACTTAAATTAATGACAGATGCTATTGCCCATCGTGGCTTAGATGGAGAAGGACAATGGATTAATGAAACTGGGAATGTTGGGTTAGCACATCGTAGGTTGTCTATTATTGATTTGAATACTACTGCCGACCAACCAATGCATTACCTAGATAGATATTCCATTGTTTTTAACGGTGAAATATATAACTATTTGGAGCTAAAAGAAGAGCTTTTGCAAAAAGGGTATACATTTCGTACAAAATCGGATACAGAGATTTTATTGGCATTGTATGATTACAAAAAGAATAATTTTTTGAATGATTTAGATGGAATGTTTGCTTTTGCTATTTGGGATAAAGTTGAGAAAACTCTTTTTTGTGCAAGAGATCGTTTTGGAGAAAAACCTTTTTTTTACTATCAAGATAATGAATCCTTTTATTTTGCTTCAGAAATGAAAGCACTTTGGGCCGCTGGTATACCAAAAAAACCTAATGAAAAACAAATTTTTTTATACTTAGGATACGGTGCTCAAAATGATGTTCAAAATCCGTCAAATACTTTTTATTCGAATATATACCAATTAGAGCCATCTCATTGTTTTATTTTGGAGCAAAATAAAATTCATCATAAACGAAAATATTGGGACATTAATCTAAATTTCATAAACGAAAATATAACTCTAGAGGAAGCCAAGAACACTTTTAGTGAGTTATTTAGTTTATCAATAAAACGACGTTTACGATCTGACGTAATTGTTGGCTCTAGTTTATCTGGTGGATTAGATTCTTCAAGTATCGTTACACTAATTGATAAAATAAAACCCAAATCGCAAGTTCAAAAAACATTTTCTGCTAGGTTTGAGGGTTTTATTAAAGATGAAGGAAAGTATATGGAAATGGTTATAGCCAGAAATAAAGTAGAGCCACATTACGTTTTTTTAACGCCAGAATTATTAAACAAACAATTAGATAAGGTAGTTTATCATCAGGAGGAACCATTTGGAAGTACTAGTGTTATTGCACAATGGGAAGTTATGAAACTTGCTAAAGCTAACAATGTGACTGTTTTACTTGATGGACAAGGAGCGGATGAAATATTGGCAGGGTATAGTCATTTTTTCTATAACTATTTCAGTTCATTAATGCTTCATAATAAAAAGGAGTTTGTAAAGCAAAAAGAGCATTATTTTAATTTGTACGGACAAAAGTATGACTATGGAAGAAATTTCATGCTACATTCCTATTTTCCAAAATTAAGAAGAGACGTCCGAAGTATTAAGAATAAGCTAATTCAACCAGATTACTTTAATCAATTTAATTCAGAGTTTTTATCGACGTATAAAGATTTATCTTATGGCGGTGGATTTGTAACTGATTTAAATAAAGCGTTATATAATATAACCTTTCGGGGTGGCTTACAAAATTTGTTACGTTATGCTGATAGAAATTCTATGGCACACGGAAGAGAAGTAAGGCTTCCCTTTTTGAGTCATAAGTTAGTGGAATTTGTTTTTTCGCTCCCTGATGATATGAAATTACATAATGGATGGACAAAATTTTTATTAAGAGATTCTATGAATTCTGTTTTGCCATATGAAATATGTTGGAGAAAAGAGAAAGTTGGTTTTGAACCGCCAAAATATAAATATATAATGCCGGAATTAGTAGATCAAAGTAAAAGTATTTTATATCAAAATGGAATAATTAATTCAAATATGAATTTAAGTAATTTGGATTGGGAATACTATCAAATAAGCAAACTATATCAATAATTGATGAGAAAAAAAAGAATATTATTTGCGGCAGTTGATATTGGATATAGAATTGAACACTATACAAAATTTATCAATACATATTTATCGGATAGATTAATAGCTGAATCGTTTTCTAAATATATATTACCTGAAACACATTATAAAACAAAATACACATATACTTGCCCAATAGATAAGACTCATCCATTAATCCTTTATACATATTCCTTCGTTTTTTTTATTTATAGTTTATTTCGTTACGATATTTTTCATTTTATATCAGGAGAAACAATATTAACACGTAAACTAAGAAGATTCGAGTTATGGGCCTATAAATTTTTTGGTAAGAAAATAATAATGCATTTTGTTGGTGGGGATATTCGTTCTTCTCGATATTTGTCGTGGAAACGAGAAAATTTAGAAGAGTATTTGAAAGGAGTGAAAAAGCCAAAATTAACAGAAGATTATCAAGATAAATTAATTAAAGATACTCGAAAATATGCTCACCATATTTTAGTTTCTACTCCAGATCTATTAGATATAATTCCTGAAGCAGAATATTTTCCTGTTGTGTTAGATATAGATAAATTAGATAAAGATTCGAGAAAAAATAATTTTATGAAAATAGATGTCATTAAGATATTACATTCACCGTCTGGCTTTGAATTAAAAGGATCTGCATATATATATAAAGTATTAGATGAACTAAAAGAAATATATCAAGATAAGATAGAACTAATTTTACCCAGCAGAGACGAGAAGAATCGTAATATTTATTCGATGACACGATTTGATTTATTGGAAACATTTAAAGAGACTGATATTGTTATTGATCAAATGGTAATTGGTTGGTATGGGCTGAAATCTGTTGAAGCATTAGTATCAGGATGTGAAGCGGTATGTTATATCGAAAAAGACTTTGAACGATATTTCGAAAAAGATAATCCGATTATAAATGCTAATATTTTAAATCTAAAAGACATATTAGTAAACCTAATTAATAAACTTATAGTCTCGAACAATCGATTGCAAAGATTAGATAAAAATCGTTCATTTGTCTTTCGTTATCATCATATTGATATGCACAAAGATTTTTTAAAAAAAATATGGCTTGATTAACGAAGTAGATTTAGAAACCACAAACATTAGTTGAATATGTTGTAGCGATATTACACGATAACTAAAAATTATAATATAATTAGATGAAAACTAAATTTTTAAATATTTTCCGATATGTATTCAAAATTCCTATTTTAGAAAATTGGCTAAGGAAAAAAGTACAAGGTAAAGAAGCAACTAATTTTTTGGCTAAATTAGTCCCTAGTAATTATCAATACAAAAAAAACTCGATTCGTAAGTTTAAATACAAAGGAATTAATCTTGAATTGGATATACATGATTATGTTTCACATTATTTATATTTTGGTTTTAAGGATTTAGCTCATGAAAAATTAATGGGTTTAGTAAATAAAAATAATACAGTATTAGACATTGGTACAAATTATGGAACTACCCTGTTGCAATTCGCGAAAAAAGTAGGAGAAAAGGGCTTAGTATTTGGTTTTGAACCTGATCCAATTAATTATGAAATTTGCACAAAAAACATTGTACTAAATTCATTTTTTAATGTTGAAGTAGATAATTTAGGATTAGGAGATGTATTAGGAGAGCTGCTTTTAGTAGTTGACACTGAAAGCAATCGTGGCGGAAATAGGATTAGTAAAAATACTTTCGGGAAAGAAGCATATAAAGTAAAAATAGTGAGTTTAGATGAATGGATAGAAAATAAAAATGTACAACATATTGATTTGATAAAAATGGATGTAGAGGGTTTTGAGTATAACGTTTTAAAAGGCGCTGAAAAAACTTTAGAAAAATTTCGCCCTATATTATTTATCGAATTAGATGATGAAAATTTAAAATTACAAGATGCGTCAGCAGAATTACTTGTTAAGTTTTTAATTGAGAAAAATTATGTTATTACTAACTCGGAAAATAATGAAAGTATTTCGGAAAAATCCAATTTTAATTATTGTCATTATGATATAATAGCAAAATAATTTTCTTGAGAACTAAAGTGACATATATTGTATCTAATATTAATAAATCTATAGCGTTTGAGTGGATTTGTGAGCAACTTAATAAAGATGATTTCGAGTTAAGTTTTGTTTTATTGAATAATGGGTCTTCTTATTTAGAGGAATATTTAATTAAATCAAAAATTAACGTTTTTAGAATAAAATATAAATCAAAAAAAGATATTCCACTAGTATTATTCAAATTGATATTCTTTTTTAAAAAGAATAAAACTGAAATTATACATACACATTTGTTTGACGCCTCATTTATTGGATTAATAGCAGCTAAGTTTTGTGGTATTAAAAAAAGAATTTACACCAGACATTATTCTACATATCATCATGAGTTTCATCCAAATGCTGTTAAATGGGATAAATTTAATAATAAATTAGCTACGCATATAGTAGCTATTTCTAATGTTGTTAAAGACGTTTTGATAAATAAAGAGAGAGTTAAGCTTGATAAAATTAGTGTAATTTATCACGGATTTAAATTGAATGAGTTTTCTGTAAATAATAGTAAAATTATCGAAGGTTTAAAAATCAAGTATAATATATCAAATAAATATCCTGTTATTGGTGTTATTTCGAGATTTACGGAATTAAAAGGCGTACAATATATAATACCCGCATTTAAAGATTTGTTAAAATCAAATCCGAATGCGTTATTGTTATTGTTTAATGCTATAGGAGATTATGAAAAGGATATTGATAGATTATTATCTGAAATTCCAGTTAAATCTTTTAAGAAAATTTTATTTGAGAATGAAATTACTTCGTTATATCACTTGTTTGATGTTTTCATTCATGTGCCAATAAATAATAATATTGAAGCTTTTGGACAAACATACATTGAATGTATGGCGTCAGGAATACCACTTGTAGCAACTAAATCAGGTATTGCTAATGAAATTTTAATAAACAAAGAAAATGCAATAATTGTAGATTATCAAAATTCAAAAGAAATTTATAATGCAGTTGAATTATTATTAAATAAACCACTTTTATCCACATTTATTTCAAATAATGCTCGCGCAATAGTCATTGAGAAGTTTCAATTAAAAACAATGGTTGAAAAACTAGAAGAGTTATATTTGTTGTAATGGTTTTTTCAATAATTATTCCTACATATAATAGAGCACATTTGATATTGGATACCTTAAATAGCATAAGGAATCAAAGCTTTATTGATTATGAATTAATAATTATTGATGATGGAAGTACTGATAATACAAAAGAAGTTGTTGCAAATTATATTGTTGAATGTGGGTTTAAAAACTGGTATTATTATTATAAAACAAATGAAGAAAGAGGAGCCGCCAGAAATTATGGAACTGAGAGAGCAAAAGGACAATTTGTAACATTTTTAGATTCAGATGATGTTTTTTATAAAAATCATTTAGAGCTGGCTAATGCGTTTTTAGTAGATAAACCTAGTGTAGAAATATTTCATAGTGCTTATGAATTTAAAAATGTAGGATCAAATACGATAAAAAAAGTGAATTATCCAAGTTATTCACTTAATGTAGCCATTTTAAAAGGGAATATCATAAGTTGTTTTGGCGTTTTTTTGAAGAGAGAAATCGCTATAAATTATCAGTTTAATGAAGATAGAAAATTAAGTGGTTCCGAAGATTGGCTATTATGGCTTGAGTTACTTCCAAAGCATATTTTTTATTTTCAAAATATAGTTACTGGTTGTATGATTGAACACAAAGAACGAAGTGTGTTAAATTTTAATGCCGGAGAATTAAAAAAAAGAGCTGATTTATTGTTTCATACATTATTAAATAATCCAGAATTTATCAAAAAATTTGGCACCAAAACAGTTAATGCTATTTATGCTCACATGTTAACTTATGGGGCGCTTCATTTGGTATTATCGGGGAAGAGAAAAGAAGGTTTATTAATGTTAATTTTAGCAATAAAAACAGATTATTCAGAACTTTTCAAAAAAAGGACTATAGGGATTTTAAAAAACATGTTTATAATCAAATAAAATCTTATTTTAGTCGAACTTATTCATTGATAATAATTTGTTTGAAATCCAGTTCTACTAAAATAATTGTATTGTTAATTTTTTTATTTGTTTTGAGCATTATTCCTTTATGCATTCCTACAGTGAATGATTTAGGCTATAAAAAACATAATGAATTATTTAAACCGGAATTATATTATATAAATTCTATAAACAGGGCTGTTCAATACACAGATAGTATTTATTCAACTAGCTCTTCTCTGAATTTTGATACAGCCGAATATGTTCGTGTAGTAAGTAGATTTACTAAAGAAAGATTTTACCATGGCCTTGCTCGTTACTCAATAACTTATAATTGGATTGCTAATTTATCCGGAAAATTTTTATGGTCACATTTTTCAGCAATAGTTAAACCAGATGATATCTTAAAACATTCTGAAGGATTATGTAGCCAACAAACTATGGTGTTTTTAGAAATTTTAAAACGAAAACGAATTAATTACAGAACAGTAGGCTTGGGATATAAGGAAGGGCCTGGGCATTTTTTAAGTGAAGTGAATTATAATAGGGAGTGGCATTTATATGATGTAACAATAGAGCCAAAATGGGAAAAGGTATCAAAACATCATAAAAGTATAGACTATTACCTTAAAAATAAAGATTCACTATTTTTAGCCTATGATGGCCTTATTGATCGTAAGTCATTCGACAAGATTATGGAGAAAGCAGAATTTGGTGAAGTAAATGAATTCCCCGCAAAAAAGATGCTATTATTTCATCAAATCACCCTATTGTTAACCTATATCTTCCCTCTATTGTTTTTTTCTTTGTTTGTGATAACTTTATTCAAAAACAAAAGCTCTTCTAAAAGAGCTAAAAGCACCTAAGCTTAAATTACAAAAAGTAAAACAGCCATAGAACTTTTTTTAATCATTTAAAGTGAGTCTCTATTTAATAGATAGTTCCTTTTAAACACATAGATGCATAAGGTAGAAACAAACATTCTATATGCATTATGTGCCTATGTTGTTTTGGACTATTTAGGGTTCGCTCATTTTATTAAAAATTTAATAAAATCAATATCCTACAAAGGTTATATTAATTTTGAGCGCACGGTATTTTAAAGTAATTCCACATAACCCTTGCATCTATTTTTAGCAAACTAATATTCACATTGGTAAGTGCGCGGAGGGTTTTGCCAAAACGGTGTGAAATCCTAGTTTTTCGGGAGGCTAAGCGAAGGCATTTTGTGCGACGAATTGCGAAGCACTCATTTGCGCCAAATTAAAAAACAATAAAATCGTTAATAAAAATGGATTTGGCGTTTTGGCTTGACTCCACGCGCTTGCTGGCTCAAATAAGCACTGCTTATTTCCCCTGTTACTTTTTTTCGTCAAGG
>JAYVDU010000231.1:0-5034 GCA_043749245.1 Bacteroidota bacterium
AAGGCGAGCGAAACCTAAAAAAATAGGAGTTTACTAAAGTAAATGACTGATTTTTTAGGTGAGCTCAACGCTGAAATTGGCGTTTTCTTGCTGACACTACATAAACATGTATGCCTATTACTCACAAAACCTCATCTATACTGACTTCTAGATGAGGTTTTGTTAGAGATTAATAAGTTATTTATTGTGAAAAACACTTATAAACCCACTATACTTTTTATCATTAGGAACATCAATTACATAAAAATAAGTTCCATCAGATGAATTATCAGCCTTCCATTCATTATTATAATTAGCATTTTCATATGATTTTCTGCCCCAACGATCAAATATTGTAACGCTTGTGTTTGGATGATGTTCTAAGTTAGCAATAATAAAATAGTCATTCAATCCATCACCATTTGGCGTAATAACATTTGGAATAATTACCGTACACGGAGGCAATACTGTAATAACCTCAAATGCAGTTGCATTGTATCCACAACTATCATTTACATATAAAACAATTGTATACAAACCTTGATTTGCCGGACTAATTGATATTAAATTAGCTGAAGTTGATATGGGTGATGTGTTTGAATTTATAAACCAACCAAAATTATAGTTAGGATAGCCTCCAGTAACATTTGAGTGTAAGGTAAATTCAGTTCCTGCGCAAGTAGTAGAACTATCAATGATTGCGACAGCTAAATTATTTACAAAATTTTTGATAACGATTGTATCTTTATTTGCGTTAGCGCAACTACCGTTTACTGTAACAACTAATGTTGTAGTGGTATTAGAAGTTACTGTGTAATTTGAAGAAGTATTAACGCCAGACGCCGGAACATTCGTTAGTAAAGTTGTCCATGCATAAGTATAGGGTGTTCCTGCATTTCCCGGAGTGGATGAGCCAACTCCTGTGGTTATAACATAATTCTTATTCAAACATTTAGTTATATCCTGTAAGGGCGATATTAGTAAATTTACTTTTGGAATAACATTAACTGTAACTGTTTTAGTATCTGGAAGAGCTCCGCAAGGCGCTGCACCTGTAACTATATACGTATTTAAACCAGTACTTGGAGGAGTTACCGTAACAGAAGAAGTTGTTGCAATACTAACTGAACTAGCACCTTGCAAGTAGTACCAGGTATAGGTAATTGCACCAGTTGAAGTTAAAGCTAATTGCGATCCTTCGCAAACAGTTGTATTAGTTGGTATTGCCGTAATACTAGTAATAGGTGCCGGATATAAAATAGCTACCGTTTGTGTTTTAACGCAACCTCCATTAGGATTAGTAACCGAAATGGTATAAATATATGGTGTATTTGTAGCGGGAACTGTAAACGTGGAAGGTGGAACTATTTTAATGGAGTCATTGCTATAATTCGCAGTGATTGATCCATTAGACGCAGAAACCGTATAGGTTGTAGGATTAACAGCACCGCAATTTTCAAATTTAATATTTGGTCTATTAGAAGATGTTCCAAATCCTGCAGTTACTGGGCAAGCAATAGTACCATCAGAATTAAAATATCTAACTGAGACGAATGGAGTAACTGTATATGGAGACTGAGAGTTTTGAGAATAAGTTGGTATTGTTTGCGAATTACAGACGTCTATTAATAAATTAGAAACACCATCCCACTCATAAGGCGTTGGAAAAGAATATGTATTCCAACCAGTTGTAATATTAATAGAAGGAGCGTAATACACTTGTGTTAACCCTGTTTCAAATGTTAATGAACTTAAGTTTGTAGCACTGGTACACTTCATTTTAATTGTAAAGTCGGGATAAGTCGTTGTTCCTGTAATAGTGGCTATATTAAATGAAACGCTAGAAATTTTACCAGGTAATATACCAGAAGCCAATAATTCTGAAGCAGTATATAAAATTTGGTGTCGAGTATTTCTATACCAATTACCATATATTGCAGGATAGCTAGTTGTTGTGTTCACTAAAGTCCCAGTTCCAAATTGAATGCTGTTTGGAGTGGTACAACCACCAGTTGTAGAAAGAGCACAAACAGAAGGAATTGTAGAACCGAAATTAAGATGTAACATAGCTGTATCTGTTGGATAACAAACCACAGAGTTAGTTGGTGTAACAGTAAAGTTAGTTTGTATCGTGGTTATCGTAAATGTACTTTTATATATACATACGCCATCATTAATCACATAAGAATAAGTACCAGCGGCTAGCGGAGATACAGTTAAGGTGGATGAGGCTGTTACGGTATTTGAAACAACTGTACCTACTGTTGGGCCAGTAACGTAGTATGAATAAGGCGAAGGGAAAGTAGTACTTAAATTGATGACGGCTGAGCCATTTGCGCTAGCCGGACAAACATTTTTAATATTATTTACATATGCACTACCTCCTGCAATTTGAGATAAGGTGTATTGTATGGAGTCTTGGCAACCTGAAGCATTTGTGTAAACCAACGTATATATACTTCCTGCTACAGCAGTAGCAATTTGCAACGTATCATTGGTTCCGTTTGGCGCAGGTATCAATACCGATGGCGAGCCTTGGTACCACTTATAGTTTGACCCACCAGGTTTAGCAATATAAGTCGAGTTCCCACAAAACGATTTACTTTGTGAAATAAAGAATGGTGGTGAAATACCTACAGAAATATTTGCTGATGCTTGACCGCATGTTGTAGAAGCAACAACAACACTATAATTTCCTGGAGCTAAGCCAGTAGCGGTTTGAGAAGTTCCAACTATTGAACCAGTTCCTGTATTAGTCCATGTATATGTATAAATTCCATTACTACCATTTGCCTGAACATAAGCAGAACCAGAAGCGCCACCGGCACATGAGCTGTTAGAATTTAAATTAATAATATTAACCGTAGTTGCCTTAATAGTGTCATTAATAGTTAAAGTACATCCACCTGGAGAAACCATTTGTACTGCGTATAACGTATTTGTAGTAACCGAAGTAACAATTAATGTATCATTTGTAGCACCTGGTATTACAACACTACCTGGCATTGATAACCATTGATAATACGAAAATCCAGCAGGAGCAACCAAAGTAGCGAATGACGAACCGCATAAATTTGCATAAGGTGCACCTAATCCTCCACAATCAGCATCTACATAGGCATAGCCAACATGCCCACCTAACGAACAACCTCCAACTTCAAAATTAACAGAGACATTAGTACCTGCTGGTAAACTTGATAAATCAACCGAATATAACTGCCACTTACGATAAAATACGGGATCGCCAGACATTATATGTGAAGATAACAATAGAGAATCGGCTGGAACCGTTGATTTAGGGTTAACTGTGTAAGACGTACATCCAGGTAATAATAAACCAGTTGTTTCATTTTTTACCTCTACCTTAAAATATGGTGATTGTCCGGCTGTATGACCTGAAGGATTTTCAAGAACAACTGCATAACTAAATGTTAATTGTTTGTTAGTAGAAGAAGAGGTGGTAATATATTTTAAACGAGAGGCCATATTATTTGCGTGTTGTCCTAGCATACGAACAGAAACAGGGTCAAAACTATAAGGACTTACTAAAGGTATTTGAGAAATATGAGTTGTACCAACTAATTTAGTAGCATTGGTGTCATATCCAGCTGAAAAATAATTAGGTCCATTAGGGTTTGTTGGCAAAATACTAAGAATGGTGTGATAGTTTGCAATTTTCTTTTCAGAAACGTTACTCCCTAAAGGATTAACAATCACTGATAGTGACGGTGTATAAGCAGGGTAAGAAACTCCTGTGGCAACAGTACCTGTGCCTCCAGTCCAATTTGTAAAATTATATTGTTCAAATCCCATATTAGGACATCCAACACTAGCCGTTTTATTTGGGCTTAAATAGATTACTGTTTCATCAACTACAGAACTACCACCTTCATATGGCGTGTGTTTATGAGCTTGTTTTGCTAATTCTTTATTTGAAGAAAATTCTAAACTTAACGCATTTACATAGCCCTTCAAATCACTTGCTTTAATTCCTTTTGCTTTAGCATTAGCTAAGGCAGCTTCCTCATCAAATGCTTCTGGGTTATGCTTTTTAGGTTCTTTTGTTTGAGCCTGTATTAATTGGCTAAACCCTAAACCTAATAAAATTGCTGTAAATAGAAATTGTTTTTTCATTTGAAATATATTAAAATTTCGATAACACTAAACTTATGTTATTATCTACAAAAATAATGCTTTTTTTCGTTTTTTAATGCTTTTTAACGCGCTCAAAAGAAGATTTAGCCTATTTATAATTCTATATTTATGGTATTCCTAAAACTTCTGCTTAAATTTTTGATTCTAAGGTTTTACATTAACTTTGCAAATCTTAATTTTTTATGGCTACAAATTCTAAATTTATAAAATATACTTGGCTTTTAGTTTGGTCGCCGTTTATTATTTTATTTATCCTCTTGACTCTCATCTCATGTGAAATCTTTTTTGATTTACCAAGTGTAGAAGAATTACAAAATCCTAAAAGTAATTTAGCTACCGTCATATATAGCTGTGATGGTAAGACCCTCGGTAAATATTATGCCGAAAACAGAGTCAGTGTAAAGTATTACGAACTCGATAAAGATTTAGTAGATGCCTTAATAGCGACGGAAGACGCTCGTTTTAAAGAACACAGTGGTGTAGATTTAAGAGCGCTGGGGCGCGCTGTATTTGGCGCTCTTACCGGAAAATCAAGCAGTGGTGGAGGTAGTACGCTCTCCCAACAGTTAGCTAAAATGATGTTCCCTCGTCAAAAATTAAGCAAGCCAAAAATGATGTTGCAAAAGCTTAAAGAATGGGTTATTGCAGCGCGTTTAGAAAAAAATTATACGAAAGACGAAATCCTTTCATTGTACCTCAATAAATTTGACTTTTTAAATCAGGCTGTAGGAGTTAAATCTGCTGCTCAAATTTATTTTAATCGCAGTCAAGATAGTTTAGAAATTCAACAAGCTGCTATGCTAATTGGTATGGCAAAAAATCCATCTTTGTTTAACCCCATCAAAAAAGCAGATACTACACTCCACAGAAGAAATGTAGTAATGATGCAGATGGTTGTGA
>JAYVDU010000232.1:0-5013 GCA_043749245.1 Bacteroidota bacterium
ATAAATTTGAAAGTCATATTAAAGAACAAAAAGACAGCCTTTGTTATGATATAAGAAAGCAAATAGATGTGTTGGATGAAAAAACAATCATATTTAATACTCAAGAAATTATTAACGGTAATGGCTATTATTTAGCCTATTACTATGGAGATAAACGAATTTTAGATGACGACTTTTTAAGAAAATTAGCAGTTGAATATTCATATAACACAGATTATAATGATGGCATATAGTAAATTAAAACATAATACTAAACTCCCTGAAAGCTATCATCAAGCCTTTTTAAATGAAATTTGTGTGAGCATGAGTCATACAAAAAAAGATGTTTTAAAGAGACACTATAAAAAACTAATACTACTTAAACGTAAAAACTACTTAAATGAACGTTTTAATTTTAGTAAGGAGTCTATTTTAGTATTTGAAACGCTTAGTAATAAACTTACAGCGATGCAAGCGGATATTATAGCTAAATATAATGATTTAACAGAAAAATTAGAAACAGAATTAATAAGTAACGGCGGGCAGTTTACAGATTACAATATAAAATTAAACATTCAGTTTTTGTGTAATACGATTGATGATGATATTGATGTATTATTTTCATCGGAACATATTTTATGGGGCAATTTTAAGGATGAGCATACACTAGAATTAGTAAATAAAAATTATGCCGATTATGAATGTTTAAATGAATATAAGATTCAATTCGCTCATTTTAATCAATCACGCTTATTTCATCATTTGATAATGGAAAGTCCTTTAGCATTGCAAGATATTTTATTGTTAGATGAAATTTGGTTTGATATTAAGGTAGATTATCAAATGATACATTCATTAAAATAGTTTTTATAACGACGCACTTTGTCGCAATCTCAAATTAGTTTTGTTTCATAAACTTTAAAAATAAATCAATATGCTATTAGCACTTTTATTACCGTGGTTATCTTTTATATTAAGAGGTAAAATATTTTCAGGCATCATTTGCCTTATTCTTCAATGTACTTTAATAGGTTGGCTACCTGCTGCTCTATGGGCAATTAATTCCAGAAGCAATGCTAAAACTGATAATAAATTGAAACAAATGGAAAACAGATAAACTAACCAAAAATAATTTGTCATGATTCATATAGTAAATAAGGTGTTTAAAATATCAATTATTTGTATTCTTATTTCATCTTGTAGAAACGGTGGATTTAAAAACGAAAACGGAATTAGTTTTAGTGCTGAAAAATTAAAGGGCAGGTATCAAATGGATTTATCACCTTTGGTTGCGGACAAATTTTCACAAAACGAAAACAATTCAGATGGGAAAAATATGGCAAATGGCTTAGCTTCATTAGCAATTAATAGTTCTGTTTCAGTTGACTTAAATTTTTATGAAAACAATAAAGGTTCATTGAGAATGAATACTGGTTGGCTTGGGAAATTAGTTGGTTCTAAAAACGAAAATATCCCTTTTGACTATAAACTCGTTGACGATTCTATATTAGTTTTAAACTCAAATGAAACTAGTAACCTTACTATTAGAAAGTTTAGCGATTCGTTTGATTACATAGAATTAGTTAACAAAGAAATATCCCAAAAGGTAATATTTTCTAAAGTTATGGAACAATAATATTATGTATATTTAAAATAAAAAAACTATATGAGCTCATATTTATGGAAAGCAACAGCCAATAAGAATTGGGGAAAAGTTGCAAAAGGAATGATGGTTGAAGTTTTGGTGATAAACAGCTCTCGAAAACCTTCAGTTAAAGAAATACAGGAAGCTTTAGAAAGAAAGTATCCTGTTAAAGTTGGAGGTGGTATGCCTGAAAGTACATTTGATATTGTTAAAGGATAACTTATGAATGAATCAAATGAGCAAACAGCTTTGCACTTATTGGATAACATTACGGTTATTAGAAATAAGTACGATGAAATTGCCAGATTAACAGGTGGCAATTTTAATATTTTCAAAGTTATGAGAATGGAGCATAAAGAGGTGCACCCACATTCATCAGTTATTTCAGAATTACTAAACGAAAAGGTCTTCATGGACAAGGGAATCTATTTCTAAATTTATTTATAAATATTGTCAATACTAAAATAGATAATTCAGAAAATAAAATAGCATCATTTAATAACTCATATTCTGATGTAGAACTTGCGGTAGATCAAATTTCTAAAGATGGCACAGAGGGTGGAAGACTAGATATAATAATTGAAGATTCAAATCAACTAGTTATTATTGAGAATAAAATTAGTGCTGATCATCAAGAGAATCAGTTATTACGTTACTATAACTATGCAAAAAAAAGAAATAAAAAATTTGTTATACTTTACTTATGGACCTTTGATTCAACACTAACAGAGGAAAATGATTCATATACATTAGGAGAAACAACTGAACAGAGGAAACAAGTATTGAAAAAAACGCATACAATTTCCTATAAATCAGAAATTAGAGAATGGATTTCACTTTGTTTAAAAGAAGTATATAATATGCCTTTAATAAGGGAGGTTCTAAATCATTATTTAAGTACAATTAATAGTATTACTAACCAGACAACAAATAGTAAAATGGCCGACGATATTGCAAAATTAATTATAAAAGATATTTCCTATTTTAAATCAGCTAATGATTTAGTAAACACATTTAATTTTGTAAACCAAAAAATATGCTCAGATGCCCTAATTGTTTTGAAAAATAAATTTTACAAAAAATATGGAGAACACTTTAGGATAGGAGAGAATGAAGGTTTTGAAAATAATCTTTTGTTTTTTACTTATAGGGAATATTTTTTTAAATTAAGATTAGCACAAGAATCAGGTATTAGTATTTGGTTAATCCCAGGTAAAGAAAATAATAAATTTGGTATAGCAAATGACGAAGTGGTTAAAGATTTTAGAAAGTATTTTATGCCACTTAAAAACAACTATGATAGTTATAGGGAAAATCAAAATTATACCGCTTACATTGTAAGTAAAAATAATTTTTTAAATTGGGATATTGAAAAAAAATTTGAATTGACTAAACCTGATTTTGTCGAAGATATAACTAATAAAATAATAGAAGAAATTGAAGTATTCGTAACTACATTTAAAGAAGAAACAATTAAAGATGGATTGAATCTAGCATTTAATTTTTAGTTAAAAATGTCCAAACAAGAATACATAGCTCGGTATTTATTGATAATAAATTATCTGAAGCGTGGTAATGCTAAGTGGAGTGATATTTTGAACCATTTAGAAACACAGTCTGAAATTTCAGGATATGATTATGTAATATCCCAACGGAGTTTTCAGCGTGATATTAATGAGATAAGAACATTGTGGAATTATGATATTAAAAATGATAAATCAACAGGTTATTATTTTATTGCGGATGATGATGAGCAGGTTAATGAAAACACTCATTTATTAGATTCGTTCAACCTATTTAATGCTCTTAGCTTAACCAATAATTATTCAGATTTTATTCAATTTGAAAACCGCACTCCAAAAGGAACTGAGCACATTTATGGTTTGTTACATGCGATTAAAAATAAATGTGTAACAGAAATTCATTATCATAAATTTTATGAAGAAAAGTCGGAAAGTGTAGTTGTTAATCCTTATTTGATTAAACAATTTAAAGGACGTTGGTATTTATTATGTTTGAAAGTAGAGGTTAACGAAATACGAACTTACGCGCTAGACCGTATTTTAAGTTTAGAAATTAAAAAGAAAAAATTTACGGTTTCCAAAAATTTAGATTTAGTCAATTATTTTAATTATTGTTTTGGTATTATCACACCGACAGAAGATAGCCCAGAAACCCTTGTATTTACTATGAATAATTGGCAAGCTAAATATATTACTAATTATCCTTTGCATCAATCTCAAAAAACAATTTCAGAAAATGCTCATAAAACTACTTTTGAAATAACCGTTTTTATAACTTACGATTTATTTATGGAATTACTTTCTTATGGCGAAGAAATTCAAATTATTTCCCCCAAAAATTTAATAAAGGAAATAATCACTATTCAAAAAAACATACTTAAAAAGTATTAGTTCTATTAGACACCACATATAATTTACATCTTTTGTAGATTGACATTACAATTTAAATCAAGAAAATTCATTTTGATTTTCCAAAACAAAAAAGCAGTATATTTAGTGTATAAATTATGACACCAAAATTATACATAGTTCCCACACCCATTGGGAATTTAGAAGACATGACCTTTCGCGCAATAACGGTTTTAAAATCGGTGGATTTGATCTTAGCGGAAGACACTCGCAATACCATTCATTTACTGAGACATTTTCAAATTGAAAAACCATTGCGTTCTTATCATGCACATAACGAGCATAAAACCGTAGAACAAATTGTTGAATTAATTAACTCTAATAAATCGGTGGCATTAGTTTCTGATGCTGGTACGCCTGCTATTTCTGACCCTGGATTTTTATTGGTGCGCGAGTGTATCAAACAAAATGTAGCAGTAGAAACATTACCAGGCGCTACTGCTTTTGTGCCAGCTTTAGTAAACAGTGGCTTGCCTTGCGATAGTTTTGTGTTTTATGGATTTTTGCCACAAAAAAAAGGACGACATACCAAATTGCTTTCATTGAAAGATGAAACACGCACGATGATTTTTTATGAATCACCGTTTCGTTTAGTTAAATTATTAGAAGAGTTTAAAGAATACTTAAGTGCCGACAGACAAGTATCTGTATCGCGCGAACTATCCAAGCTGTTTGAAGAAACTGCCCGAGGTACTGTAGACGAGCTCATTGCGCACTTTACCGCTAAAACAGTGAAAGGCGAAATCGTCGTTGTGTTGGCAGGTAAGGAAGAAAAATCTTCTTCAAGAGAACGAGATCAACTTACAGAAACCATATAGGCATATAGTTGATATAGATTATAACGCTAACGCTTATGTATCTCCTATGTTTGTAAAATTATATAAATTTACAATATATGGTGAAGAAGAATGAGAGTACAAATGTTCCTAAATAACCCAAGAGGTATATTGTCACATA
>JAYVDU010000233.1:0-4998 GCA_043749245.1 Bacteroidota bacterium
TTTAAAAAGCTACTTTTACGGTGGCTTTTTTTATGCCTTTATTGATGAAAAATTACTCCAAAAAAATACTATTTTTTATACTTTGCTCATTAATGGGAATGGTATTTTTATATAGTGGCTATACAAAATTATATCCTATTGAGCCTTTTGAATTAACTTTTGTTGATTTAGGAATTGGAGGATGGCGTATGGCGCCGTTTATCGCCAGATTTATGATTGGTTTGGAATTTATGATAGGTCTTTTACTGATGCTGAGCCTATATATAAAGCGATTTACCATAAAAATCACTATAGCATCTTTATTAGTGTTTAGTTTATATTTAGTGTTTGTGATGCTCAAAACTGGTAATAATGGGAATTGCGGATGTTTTGGAACAGCATTGGTCATGACTCCTTTACAAGCGCTTGTAAAAAACGCTGTGATGTTGGCTATTAGTTTGCTTATTTATAAATATTACGATGGCTTACATTTTGGTAAAATTGGTAAATGGCTATTTATCTCTGTGTTTATTACAGCTTTCGCTTTTCCTCATATTTTGAATTATGTGGATATGGATTACTCTTCGGCCTATTTGGTAAAAAAAGACAATCAGTTTAAATTAGAATTAGATAGTTTGTATGCAGATGCTAAATTACACACACCTCCCAAAAGCTTAAGTACAGGTAAACATATTATTTCATTTATGAGTTTAACGTGTCCGCATTGCCGTATTGCTGCCAAAAAAATGAAATTAATCAAAGAAAGAAATCCATCTATTTCCATGTATCTTGTATTAAATGGAGAGTATAACAAAATTCAATCATTTTTTGAAGATACAAGAGCCTACAATATTGATTATTGTGTTTTAAATGGAAAAAACTTTATCTACTTAGCAGGGCTTAGTATGCCTATGATATACATGGTAAATAATTCGGTAGTAGAAAACTCAGTGGATTATATGAGTTTAGACCAAACTTATATAGAAAGTTGGTTGATCAAACCTTAAAAATGGATAAAAAATTAACCCCTTAATTTATCTAATAAATTATTTAATTCAGTTATTTCCGCTTGCGATAAGGATTTTAAGAGCTCTTTGGGCTTTTCATCTAAAACATCTAAAGATTGTAGCAGATTTAGGCCTGTATTAGAAATAATAACATCTACGCTTCTCTTATCGCAATCTGATTGTTTGCGAATTACTAATTTTTTGGCGACTAGTTTATCTACAATACGAGAGGCATCGCTTATTCTATTAAGCATTCGCTCTTTTATTAATTTAATGCTTGATGGATTAGGGAATTGCCCTCGCAATATCCTAAGTACATTGTATTGTTGAAGCGTAATATCAGAGCCTTTAAATAGTTGCTCGAAATGTGAATTTATCCAATTAGAGGTATATATCAGATTAACCATTAATTTTTGATAATCGTCTTTAAACTTTTTTTGCTGTATTTCGTCCTCTATTTTCAAGGTATTTATTAAGTCTGTAAAGATATTAAAAAATAATTATTACTTTTGAAAAAATACATTCGTGAAACCAAGAGTTCTACTAGAAAATAAACAACTTGAAGTTACTTTAACTCGCCTTTGTTACCAATTAATTGAAGTTCACAACGATTTTAGCGAAAGTGTGATCATAGGACTTCAGCCACGCGGTATCTATTTAGCACACCGCATCCAAAAATTATTAGAAGGAATTTTAAAGAAAAAAATTAATTGTGGTGATTTAGACACGACCTTTTACAGAGATGATTTTCGTAAAAAAGAATTAATTCCTAATCAAACAAACATCAATTTTATTATCGAAGATAAAAACGTGATATTAATAGATGACGTTTTATATACAGGACGAACCATACGCGCGGGCTTAGATGCGATGCTGGCTTTTGGCAGACCAAGCGATGTGGAATTGCTTGTATTAGTAGATAGGAGGTTTAGCCGACACGTACCCATACAGGCTAAATATGTGGGATTAACCATTGATTCTATTTCGACCCAAAATATAAAAGTAGATTGGAAAGAAACAGATGGAAAAGATAAAGTGACTTTAATTGATAAATAGTTTTTAAAATACTAAAAAAGCACAAGGGATTGAAGAGACTGCAACAATCACAAACTTGATGCAACATGCAACAACATTAAAATATGAGACCAAAAAAAGAAGATTATATACCCTATTTTGAAAACTACATCAATTTGATAGAAGAAGGAGATGTGGTTTCTGCTTTAAAAGCAAATCATCAATCAACATTAGATTTTATGGAGTCTATTCCTCGCCAAAAAATATCTTATTTTTATGATGACGGTAAGTGGACTGTAAAGCAAGTGTTTAATCACATCATAGATACAGAGCGTATTTTGAGTTATAGAGCCTTACGTTTTGCACGTGGCGATAATCAGTTAAATCCCAGTTTTGACGAGAATATGTTTGCAGCAAATGCAAATTTGGGAGAAACGAATATGCAATTATTGATGGATGAATTTGATTCGGTTCGTTTATCCAATGTGCTGATGTTTAAACAATTTTCTGCCAAGGAATTAGCATTGAAAGGAAAAATGAGTGCAGGAGAAGCAAGTGTATTAGCCCTGGGTTATTTTATGTGCGGACATGTGCAGCACCATGTGAATGTTGTGAAAGAAAGATATTTGTAGGGAAGAAGGGATAGGGGAGACAAAAGAGATTAAAGGGACTGAAGGGACAAGGGAACGGAACTAAAAATTAAAAATTAAACATTATAGTAATGAGCAATTTAAGCGTTAATCATTTATTAGGCATAAAATATATTACGAAAGCTGATATAGAGTTAATATTAGATACCGCTAAAAATTTCAAAGAAGTTATTAATCGTCCCATTAAAAAAGTGCCTTCCTTACGTGATATTACCGTTGCCAATTTATTTTTCGAAAACTCTACGCGTACCCGTTTATCCTTTGAATTAGCCCAAAAACGATTAAGTGCTGATACGGTTAATTTTTCCGCATCATCATCCTCTGTGAAAAAAGGTGAGACATTAATCGATACCGTTAATAATATTTTAGCGATGAAAGTAGATATGATTGTGATGCGACATCCAAGTCCGGGAGCTGCTTTATTTTTATCAAAAAAAGTAAATGCTAAAATTGTAAATGCTGGAGATGGAGCTCACGAACATCCTACACAAGCATTATTAGATGCGTTTTCGATGCAAGAAAAATTAGGAGATTTGAAAGGAAAAAAAATTGCGATTGTAGGTGATATTTTACATTCTCGTGTTGCATTATCTAATATATTTTGCTTACAAAAATTAGGTGCTGAGGTTAAAGTGTGCGGACCAACGACGTTGATTCCAAAATATATCGAAAGCCTTGGAGTGACTGTAGAAACAGATTTACGTAAAACGCTTGAGTGGTGCGATGTTGCAAACATGCTTCGTATACAATTAGAAAGACAGGATATTAAATTTTTCCCATCTATCAGAGAATATACGATGCTGTATGGTTTGGATAAACAATTATTAGATTCTTTGTCTAAAAAAATTATCATCATGCATCCTGGCCCTATTAATAGGGGTGTTGAAATTACGTCTGATGTAGCGGATTCCAGCCAATCTATTATTTTAGATCAGGTAGAAAACGGTGTAGCGGTTCGTATGGCTGTTATGTTTTTACTTGCTGGCCGTCAGTAGTAGTTCATCGTACTTGTTTAAAACTTTCCCTCATTTCTTTGTTAAAATCAGGCGATTTAAACGAAATTATTTTAAATTTACTATAGGGAATCTCTATATAATCTCTTTTTCATCGTTGAACTGCATTTTTGAAAGCCTCAAAATACCAAAGTATTCTAAGTTTTCAAAAACTTGTTCGCCTCGAAAAATGAATTTTTAGAGACCCCTATAATTAAGAAAGAATATTTTACAAATCTTAACTCTAACCCTAAACGTATTACTATGAAAAAAATCTACTTAACTTTATTAGCAATTACAGCAACACTTACGTCGGTGATTGCTCAAACGGTCCCAACTTGCTCCTTAAACCCAACCTTTGTTAGTAGTAATAAAATTGGCGTTTGGCCTGACAGTGTCACTAACTTTGTATCAGGAACAGTTGGAGTTCCTTATGTACAAAATTTAACTGTAAAAGTTCCAAAGGATACCACGGTTACTTTTCATTTTTGCTTTAATAAATTTGTGATCTCAACACCATCAAGTGTTACCAATTACAATTTTCCTCCAGGTTTAATGATTGGTTCATCATCAACCATCACAGCTAATGGAACTATTAATGGAGCTCCTTCTTTGTTGTTTCCTGGTGCCGCAAATAATTGTGCTAGTATTTATGGCACACCTACAACCGCAGGTTCTTATACATTACAAATTAGTGTTCAGCCATGGGTAACTCAATCTTTCGGTGCCTGCTCAGTTCCTGCTAATACATCAGGTGGTTCAGGCTCGCTAGTAGCTGCTCAACTTCTGAAATATTACATTATCAATATTAGCGCACCTGTTGGAGTTCAAGAAATTGGAAAAGATAAAATGGGGTTATATCAAAATCAACCAAATCCATTTTCTTCAATTACTGATATTAAATTTTATGTAGAAGGCGAAGATGATGCAACGATTACCGTGTATAATGCGCTTGGATCAATCGTTCACCAACAAACGGTTAAAACAACCTTAGGTGAAAATAAAGTAACATTTAATGCCTCTAATTTATCGAGCGGTACTTATATCTATTCATTAAAATATAAAAATGCAATAGCCACTAAACGTATGATGGTTATTAATAACTAATAAGGTATTCTTATCAATCACTTATGTCGCAGCAAACTTTTGAATTATTAATATTAGGAAGTAGCGCTGCAACACCAACATCAACAAGGAATCCAACCGCTCAGTTATTAAATATAGCTGAGCGGTTTTTTTTAATAGATTGTGGCGAGGGAACTCAAATTCAGTTACGTAAATACAAAACACGGTTTCAAAGTGTCAATCATATTTTTATTAGTCATTTACATGGCGACCATATTTTAGGATTACCAG
>JAYVDU010000234.1:0-4998 GCA_043749245.1 Bacteroidota bacterium
AGCTTGCGTTTAATGAAAGAATAAATTAATTTAAATAAGCCTTAGGTTTACCAAACGAAAGGGACCGGTCATACTCAAAAAGCTTGTTGAGGAAGCTGATGGGAAAAAGTAAAATTACCTGCAGCTTAACGCCTAAATATTTTTAAAATCTTTGAATTATTTATTGAACAATGTGAAGCAGTAAAATAAATGCATCGCATATTATAATTTAACACGTAATATCAGCGGGCTTCAGCGAAAGAGCACTGCGTCATTAATATTATTTAATCCAGGATACTTTCAGTTGTACAACTGAGTGTTGGCGTTCTCTTTTGGAAGACCAATAAAAAGTGAAATAACTATTTTTCTAAAACTTCTTTTAGTTTTAAAAGTTCTTCATCAAGTACTTTCATTCCCATTTCAAAGGCTTCGTCAGGCATTTGAAATGGCTTGGTAAAAGTTATCATAAAATGTGAACCCAAATTTCCTGCAACAACTCTGCAGAGAACTTTCCAATGTCCTTCGCCCGGGTCAATAAAATCATGGTCTAAAATTCCTGTTGTTTTATCCGAGTTCATCTTAACGCTTGAAATTCCACCTGGTCCGTCCATAAGCCAAAATCCATTGTCGCCTTGTCGTACACTTTTAACATTATGAATGGCCCAATCTGCCCATTTTGAAAGATCGTTTACATAATCCCAAGCCTTGTCTGGGCTTACTTTAATATTGATTGTCTTTGTTATTGTATTTGTCATACTATTATTCATTTTAGAATTTGAGTGTACAAAAGTAAGCACCCGACCAACACCCTCCTTGTTAATTGAAAAATAGTGATTTTATATTCGAGTACCATTACGTTTTGAAGAAATTTAAATACTGCGCAGAACTTCTCGCCGGCTGTTCAGCACGTAATAAAGCGAATATCCTGCGTAAGCAGATGCATTATTTTATCCTGCGTATTTTGTAACGGCCCGGGATAGAATGACAATAACTTACAAAACTTATATTGAGCTTTAAAGAACCTTATATTCAATAACCGGAGGATACACTTATTTTGGACGAGTCCACGACTTGAGCTAAGGGCTGGAGCTATAAAATTTACGCCGGGACTCGGCTGGGAAATTTTAAGTTCGAAGAAGGGAGTTTGTAGTTTTGGAGACTCGGGTGATAAGGAAATTCTGTTAAATAAGTTTTGCGGGTACTGTCACTATAATTTTTTAGTATTAATAGCCGCACCATTTTTTTAAGCCCAGGCTTATTTATTGCATTAACCTGTTGAATAACCGCCTTGCCAAGGGCTGATTTTTGACTTATGCCAAACTGATCTCTGTTAGCTACATCGTCGGGCAAATACTAACTTTTTAGTGTTTTACTCCACCTCGAACCGGGTAGCTTTCTAAATCTTTTAATTAATTCTTTACTGTACTCAAATTGTACCATCAAAATATTTTTTTGATGATGCAGTAAAGGGGTTGTAATTACAGGAGTGGCCATTCAGTAGGGTTTAGATATTTTTCAATTTACTGCACTTATAAAATAAATAAAACGAATGGTAAAATAATATTGTAACATTCATCAATTGGCTGGCACAACAATTTCATCATGTAATATCAGCCATAATTATTTATTGTTAGCACTTCCGCATATTAGTAATCAAGGCTAAAACAAAATTTAAAATCATTTCTAATAAACTTTATTGGGTTATCGCTTGTATATTTAGTTATTACAATTTATTTTTGTTCCTAATTAATCCAATATAATATAAATGAAAAACCAAATACTGGGTAAGTGTGTAATTATTTTATGCTTGGCGATGATCCTATTTTCATCTTGTAAAAAAGATTTTGAAAAAATTATTAGCAGTCCAATTAATGATACCATTAGCTTAAAGAATGATTCTATAGTAGTGGATCAATTTATTAAATACACCATTCTGCAAGGCCAGCACTACTGCGATAAAAGTGTTTATGCTGCAACCAAATATCAACAACTATCTTTTAAAGTTAAATTTGATAGTTCGGCCATCTACCAAAATGTACAGCCAATAAATCAGGAAGACATCAATAAACTATTTGGCTTTAGTGATAATAACGCGTTTCACCAGGTTTATAGCGCAAGGTTTGGATGGAGATGGAGCAATAATGCATTGCGCCTTTTTGCTTACGTCTACAATAATGGAGTAAGAATTAATAAAGAGTTAGGCACAGTTGTTATAGGTGCCGAAATTAATTGCGCTATAAAAGTAACTTCCTCCAATTATATTTTTATTTTAAATGGTACAGAAACTTTAATGCCACGGGAAAGTACTACAGTTACCGCAGATGGCTACAAACTATATCCTTATTTTGGCGGAGATGAAACTGCCCCGCATACTATCTCAATATGGATAAATGAGTTGAAGTAAATAAATGTAATTATTGATTAAGCAGTATTAACTTTAAATGATGGATCAAACTCCAATCTATAAAACCTGCATATGTAAATTTATAAACGTACAATAGAAAGATTCGCTTTTTATAAAATTGGGTATTAATAGCCAACAATATTTACATACATTTTACGTAATTAACATGGCAGCCCTTCTTTATTATAGGCTGCATTTATTAACTGCTATTTCCATAAATTAATTCGATGCAGTAGAATATTCACTTAAAAAAACGCTTTGTGTCAACATAAGCCGCAGGACTCGCCGCTGGGTAATGTAGCTTTCAGCCTTATTATTTTTTCAATACCCCACATTATTCGTTGATAAAAAATAAGTAATCGGACAAATAAAATCATGTGCAATCGAAGAGGATTTTTACTGCAAGCGGCGAGTCCTGCGGCTTAGGATAAAGGCTAAAGCCAAAAATTCATGCAGCCACTTCGCCTGAGAATTTTTAAGTTCGAAGAGGGGGAGATTGTAATTTTAGAGACTCGGATGATAAGGAAATTAATATAGTGCAGGTAGTAAAATTTTTGAATATAATTTTATAATTGGTTCGTCAGGGTTGGAAATTTAAGAATGTTTCGAGGAGACACGAACCATGGCAACAGAATGTTTCGTGGAGACACGAACCATGGCAACAGCCAAACCGATGTTAGCGGTTCGACTTTTTATTCATTGTTTAGTTCACTTTCCACAATCTGTTTTTCGGATTTTCTGTCAGATTTTCTCAGTTCAGATTTTGCTTTTTGGTGATAATTATTTTTATCGCTAAAAAAATGCATACTTGCCCAAGCTAAACCAGAACCTTGTCTTATCATAACTCCATTCCAAACACAGTCATCATAAGGACAATTATGCTTTGAGTAAGTTCCGAAATTTCTGTGTTTTATTCTCTTTTCGGCTAATATTTTTTGTTGATTTACTTTAATATCTTTCCAGATTTTCTCTTCGTCACCTTTAGTAAATTCTTGTCCTAATGTCGAAACTTCCACAAATGTTTTTGGATCTTTAAGTTGCAAAAAATCAAATGTCTTTTTAAAAGTATTGTTTGCATATTCACGAACTTCAATTTTTTCTTCAATATTCAATTTTTCATTTTCTACGATTGAACGATAAAGTCCAAGTGTATTAAAGTCTTCATATTTTTTGTAATTGTCAATGAAGAAGAAATATTCTTTTAAAGTCAGTTCATTAAATTTTTTTCCTATTTTCATTTGTTAATTTTTCTCTTGTTTCGTTTTTGTGTCTGTCGTTTTAAGCTGCACCGCTAACGTTTTGGCGCTTGGCGAAGAAGCGGATTTCGAAGCACTAAACTGTCTGCCAGCAAAGAACTTGATACGAAGCACAAAACTTCATTTAAGCACTGAACCCGCCTTTTTGCCAAACGCCTGTTAGCGGTTCGGCTTTCTTTTCTGCCGTCTGTGTTAAGCTAAATGTTCATTGTCTTTACTGAATTGTCGCAATGTAATTTTCAATTTCTTCACTTTCTTTAAAAGCGGTTGTTGGGTTGTTGAAAGGTGGTCTGTCAGAATTTTGTGGACTTAAAATCCCACCGTTTTCAACTTCGTCCCCATAATTTTCAGTTGTTCTAAATTTCTTTTTTCCCCTAAAATTCAAAATGACAGCTTGAACACCTGGAATGATACCAATTTGAAGTCCGGTTTCTTCACTTTCAAAAAAGTCGTTTTGGTTAAGTCGCATACGCACAGTCTTGCCTTTTAATAAACTTTCAGGACAGTATCCGTTCCACATATTTGAAATTTTCGTTTCAGTCATTTTTGTTGTTTTTAAGTTATTGCCGAAAGTAAAAAGAAATAGTTCAATGTTTTCTCCTTGTGTTTCAAGGTCAATGGCTAGCTGTCTTGTAAGCTGCAAAAAATCAAGATACTTTTTCTCAGCATTGTCATATCGTATTTTGTCTAGTTGTTGAAAGTTTGAATATGTCTTACTTGCAAAAACATCAATAAGTCGCTGGTCAAGTATTAGGCAAGGATTGCTGTTAAATGAAATTTTGAAAAAGTAAAGTAGTTTGCTGTAAGTTGATAGTCCAAGTCCTGCAAAATTCTTAAAAGTTAAAGTCAGATTGTTAAAGTCTGTGGTTGAGGGGTTTGTTTTATCTCTTAAAGTCCGCATCAGGTTTTCAATGGTGTCAATGTGTTTGAGAATATTTACAAAATGATTTCCACGCATTCCTGCTGTGTAGCCCCAATAAATTGTCTTGATAATTGCTTCTCTTGGCTCGTTTGTTTCAAAAATGTCTTGGCGGCTTATTGTCAAAGTTTTGTTGTCGCCAAACAACTTATCATTGAGAATTTTCAACCACAGAATTTCACTTTCGGCTTTTGTCCAAGTCGTTCGCTTTGTCGTAAAACATTGTTGTCTTACAGGCAGGTTTGAAATCAGTATTTTGTAAATCTCAATGTTCATTGGTGTCGTCTTTTAAGCTGACGCGCTCATTTGCGCATGTTTATCAATTTAAATATTAGTAATCATATACTTATAAAAATAATACGCAAAAACGATAAAAGTTATAATATGTAAATACAAATAAAATATTAGCAATATAATATTAAATATATATTTATTTTAAT
>JAYVDU010000235.1:0-4989 GCA_043749245.1 Bacteroidota bacterium
TATACAAATAAATACATTTAATCAAACCTTTATCCATCTTACTTATTAGATGATATGGAATTCAATATCATTAATGATATAATTACCTATTAATTTACATTTGTTAAATTTTTTCGAGTTTGGATAATTTCACTGTACATACTAGTATAATCATTTCCTCCAATTTTTACATACTTCCAAAATGATTTTTCCGACTCGTGTCCTGTTATTGCCCTTATAATAGGTATTGGGGTTTTTCTTCTTACTTCATTGGTCGCAAAAGATCTACGTGGAGTATGCGACATAACCATTTCATATTTACATTTATTCCGTAAAACTTTTACTCCACCTTTTGAAATTTCACTATCAATTATTTTATGAAATGCAGGTATCATTTTGCATATATTTTTTATGTCTTGATTAAAATCCTGAATGTACTTAGATTGAGGAAGTTTATTTTGGTATTTATTAACAACAGCTAATGACAAATCGTGAAGAGGAATTGCAAGTGGCTTTCCTGTTTTAATCTGTCTTATATGAATTTCTTTATTAATTATTTTATCGTCTTTAATTTTTGAAAAATCTGAAAAGCGTAGCCCTGTTTGACAAGCAAAAATAAATAAGTCTCTCGTTTCTTCATACCTACGATTTTGTGATAAATCTAAAGACCATAAAAGTTTTATTTCTTCTTCATCAAAGTAAATTGCAAATGAAGACTCCCTTAGAACTGAAAATAATTTATTATTGTAAAACATGAATTTATTTTCTCCAGTCTCATGGGCTTCTGAACAAATAACTTTAATAATTTGGAAATCTTTACCAACTGTATTATTAGCTAAATCTAACTCGTGCATCAGGTACTCCGTATAATTTGAATGAAAATCCAAATTTATATCTTCCCAATCAATTCTTTTCCCCAGTACATCCTCATATGATTTCAAATGTTTCAACAATGTTCTATAAGTGTTTAGTGTATTTTTTGATAGTGAAGTACCCGTCTTATGATTATTTCTTACTCCTTTTTCACTGCGACGAATAAAATCTTCTACGAATTGAACAAAAGATAATGGTTTAACTTCTTCAAGTTTATTTATTATCCTGTTTAAGTGAATATCTAATAATTGTTTGAGGAGCGAGGGGTGTGGTTGCATTCCCTGATTTTCATTTTCAAATCGAATAAATACTTTACTAATGTTATGAATTATATTATCTAGGGCTTGGTTAATTTCAGCATATAATGGATAGGCACTTGTTTTTTTAACTCTCTGAACAGCTTCCTTTTTGTCATTAACAGCAATCCAATACTTTGTTTCGATTTTTCTCTTTGTTGTATATCTTAATTGAAAATTTCTCCAAAGAATTTGAGCTACAATTATTGATTCTTTTTTTTTAGGATCTTTTAAATAAAGCTTTACAGTCATGGCATTTTATTTATGTACAAGGTAATAAATAATACGCAAAGTGTACGGTACAGTATCAGGTAAAATCTATATTGGTTTAAATAATATTATATGTCTTTAAACCATAAACATATGCAAATCACGTATTGCACGATATAAACTCATACAAACACATTCATATAAATATAAAATTTGTAGTGCGGCTCGCACCACTAGCCAAAATTTTAAACCGATGTAAATCAATAGATTACATTGGTTTTTTATTGCTTTAATTTTAAAGTGTAAGGTATAGTGTAAGGAAAACATTAAAAAAATTAATTTAATAGTCCTACTTGATTTATCTGCAACATAAATTTACTCAATTTCTACATGTGTAATAAATTCTGCTGGGTTTTTATCGAAATCTGGATCATTTAAATAAGTTGCTAATCCGTTACATACAGGCATCAGCTCTTCATCCTCTAAATGAAATTGAAGCCCTTCTTTAATGTTTTGCACTGTTTCCTCAATCGTATTTCCAATTCCAATACAACCTGATACATAAGGACAATAAGCACCATAATTTGACTCTGCTTTTTCTATTATTATTAAATATTGTGGTATAAATTATAAGTAATCTGCAAATTAAAAATTAACACAAATTCTTCTTTTCAAAATGGCTTAACTCTCCCCAATTAAATTATGAATTCTTGAGCTGATTTTAGTTTCTCGACAGTAACTTTAAGTATAATTTAAAACCCAAAACTAAATAAATAACTGTCTGCCAAAACTGAAGTCGCTATGTTGTCGATGTCATGTTACAACCGTTCGCACGTTTTTTGCAAATACTGCGTGTTGCCTGTAGTGCTTATCTATTTGTACCTCAAATGTAAAGAGAAATGCAACTTCTCTAATTTTAATTCTTCTCTTAGAGCGCTGTATGCTTTGTCTGCCAAAATTTGTTGACTTTGATAATATTTTATTAGAAAATCATTTTCTTCACTTTCGTCATTTTGGTCTGTGTCGCCAATTATGTTTGATGAAAAGTCCAATAGTTTCTGATTAGAATTATTAGTAAAGAAAACTGAATATTTAGCAATCATTGAATGACATTTATATAATTGTTCATCGGTATCAAGTGAAAGTTGAAGTAGTTCATTTTGTTTTTTCTCTTCGTCTTGAATTTTTTCAATTAATGAAAATTTTACAATACTTCTGTTTAATGTTATGAAAAAGTTGTCCATTTCATAAGCTAAGTTCGATAAGGCTTCTATTTTTATTTTAAACAAATGATTTTCAAGTTCTTGCTTTTTGTTTCTTATAAATGTTTTAATGGCATAAACACAAGTTGTCAATGCTAAAAGCACTGAACAAATTTGTATAGTCTCAATGTTTGTCAAATTAAAGCAAAGTTTTTGCATTATTAGATTGGGGTTTAACAACTTCAACAACGCTTGTAACTTCATACAGCACTTTGGTTTTTATTTTTTCAGGGTTATAATTATAAGTTGAGACCAAAACTACACGTAGTAAATCTCCCGGCTCAATGGTTACAACTGCTTTATGGAATTGGTCAAGCCAACCTTTGTCTGATATTCTAACAACAATCGGTTTACCACTTAAATAGCAATTCCAACTTGAAACGTCACTAAGCAAATCAATTTTCTTAGGCTTTATTAATACAGTTGATTTACTTGTTTCTGTTTTTTGTCCAAGTTCTAAAAGTATTTTGGGCTTGTTTACATAAGTTCCTTTTCTAAGTATCGCATTTCCAAATTTTGATTTGTATTCGTAGGCTTCTTTTTCCTTTAAGCTATTTGTTTTGTCTGATAATTCAGATACAATATCAAGTATTGAATGTTTGGAAACCTCTGTAGTAATTAATTTTGTTTCTTTTCCAATTTTTCCGATTTCCTTATTTACGGTTTTTGCTATTTCTGTGATTTGCTCAACTGTGGTAATTTCTTTGTCGGAGCTTAGCTTTTTTAAAAGTTCATACTTAAGTTTTAATAAACCAAGTCCAATTAATGTTTTTAAATCGGGATTCTTTAATAAATCGTCAGGGATTGATTTTACAAGTTGTTCAATTTTTGATTTAAAAGAACTGTATTCAAGGTCAATTAAATTATATTCAACTGATGCGTCTGTGTAAATATTTCTTAAAACTAACTTGTCAAATTCATATAGTGTCTTATAAATATTTTCAACTTTTTCAAGCGATTGAAAAATATTTTTTCGCTCTTCAAATAAGTAATTGAGTTCAAAAATTAAGTCTTCATTCTCCATAGAGTGATTTTGTTTCAATATGTAGTGAGTATCGCAGTAGTATTACAGGCAACGTTGAGTATTTGCTAAGAACTGACTTTGAAAAACAATCAGCCAGTAACCTCAGTTACATTGATGAATTAAAAGTATAAATTAAATTCCAAAGCGAAATTAATAACTGGCTGCTGGGACTGATGTCGCTACTTTGCTGAAGTTGAAGTAACAACGGACAGCCCGTTTTTTGCAAATATTGATGTACACAGTTATTTTGCAGTATTTAGATTTAATTCAAATATATATTTACTTCTGTCAAACCTGTCAACAAAGAGAATGATTTCATTATTTAAAATATGACTTGCCAGTGTTATAGAATTCAATGAGAAAGGTTGGCTTATATAATTTTCCATAGTATCACCTTTTTTGTGATGGTAAACTATTACTGATTGTTCAATATATTGTTCCTTGTAGCCCGATCTTGCAATAGAAAAATTTGACCAGCCTCGATTTGTAACCTCAATGTTGTAACTGTTTTCTTTTCACAATTGTCGAAGTCAAGGTTTATTATCTCACCTTTTATTTTCAAAATATTTTGGTATTCAGATGAGCCACTTTGCATATTTATTTTAGTGTAGCGAGTTTATCTAATTTAAGGTGTAATCGTTCACATCTCTATATAATTAGGTTAGGGCTTAACCTAAAACGTAGCTCCTTTCAACCCCAATCACATAGCGTATAATTATTTAAATACCGGTTCCGTAAAACATGGGACTTCATCGTTAGCATTGCATGCCCTACGAAGTCTTGTTTGTTGCCTGCTGTAGTTCTCGTCAATCGTTGGCAAATATTGCGATGTCACCCGAACCTAATCCAATATATCGTTTGTCATTAATTGAAAAGTCATAAGTCTCGTAACCTGAGGAAGCAATGTAGATTTCAAGTTTTAGTTCTTCAGTCAAGGTCAATGTTAAGTCAAATGTATCTTTTATTACCTCAATTTTTGTTAAACGTTTTCCTATCAATATTTTATTAAGTTCCTCCGCTAAATCAATTGGCTTAGGAAGTCCAAATTGTTGTTCATTGTCAAGCGAAACAAAAGAAATTTTGTTCTTTTCTAATAATCGCCAAAAACCCGAAGAACTTGCATAAATATTGTCAGCAAAGGAAAATATCCAACAGTCAGCGTCCTTGTCAAATGTTACTTTGTCAAAAAGTGAGTTAGTGATAAATGTCAATTCGTTTGTCATTGTAATGTGTCGCCCTATAGCAGGCAACGCGCTGCTTGGCGCGTAATTAAAAATAACCGATGTTAATAATCAGTAACTTACAAAATAAAACGCAAAAACTTAAAAAATCATTATATCAAAAC
>JAYVDU010000236.1:0-4987 GCA_043749245.1 Bacteroidota bacterium
ATATCGTTGAGTTTTGAACTATAAATTTGTAGCTTTTTTTAGACTACTCCCAGTTCTTTCTCAACGATAATTTTTATTACATGGATACTCAAACAATACGATGCTTGAGTGCTTCGTAAAGGAACACTCGCAATGAGGAGGCGATGATTCTATAAATAAATAGTAGCTATAGAAGAACCTATAAGCCCAATAATCATGATGAACCATAAAAATCTACCTATTTTAATGTAATCTATACGCTTTTCTGTTCTTTGTAATTTATAGATATAGTATACTAACATTATATCTACCATAATACATGTAATTACAAAATAGTTGTATGAATACATTAAAAAAACTGAAAGTATAACAACTAATAATAGGAATGCAATAACCACATGCTTTGATTTTTTGACACCTATTACAATTGGTAATGTTTTACAACCATCTGCCTTATCCCCTTCCATATCAGAAATATCTAAACTCAATTCTCTTGGAATGATTATTAGAAAAGGGAATAAAGCATATAAATAAATTAGAACTTCTATTCTTTCATTATTTAGCATTATGATACACTCTTTCGCGAAAAACAAAATAACCAAGGGAATAAATGCAGCCAGAGTAGCCATCAGAATATTCCCTATAAGTGGGGCTCTTTTAAAATAAACATCATATAAGATTGAAAGTGCATAAACACTAATAGAAATAAACGCCCATTCTTTAAATATATACAACGAAATATAAATAGAACTAATAATAACTAACGCAGTCATTACAATAAACAATAGCTTGGCACTTTTCAAAGAAATCGTTCTTCCTACAATATGTGTATTTGGTTTGTTGATTGCATCGATATCCCTATCCATAATATCATTTAAAATACAGCCTGTAGCTAATAATAATTGCACACCAAAACAAACAATTATAAAATTTATAGAAGATAAATTACAAGACAACGCGTTTTGTTGAATAAAATAATTAATTATTAAATATAAAGCTACAAAAGGCAGAATAGCTAATAGTTCATGAAACCATCGTACTAACTTAAAAAACTCCTTTAGATTACTCAACATTCTTAATTTTTAATATTAAAAGTAAACTTTTTAAATAGTAAAACGAATTTTGTTAGAGTAGATAATTTCAATTTAGCTTCACACGCTTCAACATCCCCCAATAAAATCCAATGATCTTTTCCTTTATGTTTGTTAGAACCAATGATCTGAAGCCCTATTTGAAGATATTTATTTAAAAGTTTGTCATACTTTTCTTTTCGAGCCATTAAAATAAACTGCTTGCCTTTATTACGTAGCAATATTTCCACATAAAATAATAAGAAAATATACTGACGATGCCGTCTATATTCAGAAGAATTGGGATTCCCTGATAAACGATCAGACAAAAAAATATGACCATCTTGAATAGTTTCTAAGTTCAATATTTTTTTGATATCAATATTATTATCACCACTCAAAGATTTACTAATATTTGATTTATCATAATAATAGCGTGCCGTGAGTAATGGCATATTCAATCGTTTATCATAAATTACTACTAGGTAATAATCAGATTGCATATCTGAGTCATCAAAAAAAGAATCATTCGTTTGTATGATGGAGTTTTTATATGCAGACTTTCGTGAAATTTCTTCTTTTGAAATTAAATCGTTATGGAGTTCGTTTTCAATAACAGGCTTTCTTTTAACCATTCCATAAGGTTTTTGTAAATGGATAGTTTTACTTTTGATCCTAAAGACATAGCCGTATTTAATATGCGCTATGATTCCTAACATTAAAGCTACAGATAATATAATTAAAGCTAAAAACATATATGAACAAAGTTATGGTTTTCTGAATGTTTGCAATACCCTTTATTAAAGATATTACACGCCATTTACCTTATGCTCGCTTAATGGTTGTAGCCTTGGTTTTGGTGGTTGACTTTTTAAAAGAAACCTCTGGGAAATAGGAATCGCGTATTTCATTTGTAAACAAAACACCTGTCAGGTTTTAAAAACCTGACAGGTGTTTTATTACTTTTTCAATAAATCTTTTGCTTTTACTCTAATGATTTTTCCATTTTCGCAAAAAATGAGTTCGCCATCATCTTTAGCTTTTTCTTTTACTAATCTTTCAAACGCCAATTTTAAGCCTGCAGAAATTTTACTGGTAAGCTCTGATGTCTTTTGTTTATTTTCCATGTTTAATTTTTGAATATAAATGTGTTTCAAATATTATAGTTTCTGTTTTATTAGAGCCTTCTGCTATTACTAAAAAATTATTTTCCGAATTATCATATATCCGCCAACTATCTACATTTGGAATATATAGATTGTTTAAATTTTTTATTCCAGCATAATATCTTCTTTCAATCACATCATCTGGGATATGGTGCCCTCCATTTTGAACCCTTTGTAATACACGTTCTTTCGCCAAATTTACTGAGTTTAACCAAAAAAACACCAAGTGAATTTGATAATTTAATTCTCGGGCTTGTTTTATGAAAGACAAATAACTTTTACTTGCTAAGGTTGTCTCAAATGCAAAATCAATTTGTTGATGCAATAATTCTTGAAGTCTGTTCAACATAATTCGTGCAGCTTCTATTGCCACTCCTTCAACATTAAATGGTGATAACCCTTTAGCAATATTATCTGCATTTAAAAATTCGTTACAATGTAATACTTCTGGCAATACTGTATAAGACGCAGTTGTTTTACCTGCACCATTACAACCTGCTATAATATATATACATGGCATCTCACGTAAAGATAAGTTATTTAATGTGTTTCTCAAACTCTGTATAATGTGTTTATATAAACTAAAAACGCCCCACTTCCGATAGCTATCGGAATCTGTGAGGCGTTTTTATAAATTATATTATGAGTATTCGACTGCTACTTCTCCACTTCGACTTCGCTCAGTGTGACATCTCGAAGTGACGGAACTAAATGATGATTACATCATTCCACCCATACCGCCCATACCTGGGTTACCCATTGGCATTGCCGCTGCATCTTCTTTTTTCTCTGCTAATACACAGTCAGTAGTCAATAACATAGCTGCAACTGATGCTGCGTTTTCTAAAGCAATACGGCTTACTTTAGTAGGATCAATTACACCTGCTTTTAATAAGTTTTCGTATTTCTCAGTACGTGCATTAAAGCCGTAGTCATCTTTTCCTTCTTTTACTTTTTGTACAACAATAGATCCTTCGATTCCACAGTTAGCACAAATTTGGCGTAAAGGCTCTTCAATAGCGCGACGTACAATTTGAATACCAGTATTCTCATCTTCGTTTAAGCCTTTTAATTTATCTAAAGAAGCAATGGCACGAATGTATGCAACACCTCCGCCCGGTACTATACCTTCTTCAACTGCTGCGCGAGTCGCTGCTAATGCATCGTCCACACGGTCTTTCTTTTCTTTCATCTCTACTTCAGTAGCTGCACCAACATAAAGCACTGCAACACCGCCAGCTAATTTAGCTAAACGCTCTTGTAATTTTTCTTTATCATAATCAGAAGTTGTTGATTCAATTTGTGCTTTGATTTGATTGACGCGAGCTGTGATATCTGCTTTTTTACCAGCACCACCAACAATCGTTGTATTGTCTTTATCAACAGTTACTTTTTCTGCTTTTCCTAAAAATGTTAAGTCAGCGTTTTCTAATAAGAATCCTCTGTCTTCAGCAATAAAAATACCACCAGTTAAAATTGCTAAATCTTCTAACATCGCTTTTCTTCTGTCACCAAATCCTGGAGCTTTCACTGCACAAATTTTTAAGTTAGAACGTAAACGGTTTACAACTAATGTTTGTAAAGCTTCTCCGTCGATATCTTCAGCAATAATTAAAATTGGCTTACCAGTTGCAACAGCTTTTTCTAATACAGGTAATAATTCTTTCATCGAAGAAATTTTCTTCTCATAAATTAAAATCAATGGGCTCTCTAAAACAGCTTCCATTTTGTCTACATCTGTAATGAAATATGGAGAGATATAACCTCTGTCAAATTCCATACCTTCAACAACCTCAACAGTTGTGTCTGTACCTTTAGCTTCTTCAACCGTAATAACACCTTCTTTTTTCACTTTAGCCATCGCCTCAGCAATTAATTTACCAATAGTGCTATCGTTGTTTGCAGAAATAGTAGCAACTTGTTCAATTTTTTTATTGTCGTTACCAACGTTTTGAGATTGTTTTTTCAAATCAGCAACCACTGCTTCAACCGCTTTGTCGATACCGCGTTTCAAATCCATTGGATTAGCGCCAGCAGCAACATTTTTTAAACCACCAGTTACAATAGCTTGTGCTAAAACTGTAGCAGTTGTTGTTCCATCACCAGCTGCATCAGCAGTTTTAGAAGCAACTTCTTTTAATAACTGCGCACCCATGTTTTCAACTGGGTTCGATAATTCGATTTCTTTAGCTACAGTAACACCATCTTTTGTGATTTGTGGTGAACCAAATTTTTTGTCAATAATAACGTTGCGTCCTTTTGGACCTAAAGTTACTTTTACTGCATTTGCTAATGCATCAACTCCACGCTTTAATGCGTCGCGAGCTTCGATGTTAAATGATATGTCTTTTGCCATTTTATGTTTTGTTTTAAAGTTTGAATTTTATTTTAGGACTTAAGAGATTTGAGGGACTAAAGGGAATCAAGACTTGTTTGCGTTTAAATCTCTTTGGTCTCTTCTGTCTTTTTGGTCTTGTGTCTCTTAGATGATAGCGTAAATGTCGCTTTCACGCATAATTAATAAATCTTTACCATCTACTTGAATTTCAGTACCTGCATATTTTCCGTATAAAATAGTGTCACCAACTTTTACAGTCATTGGTTCGTCTACTTTACCGTTTCCAACTGCCAATACTTTACCTTTCATTGGTTTTTCTTTTGCAGTATCAGGGATAATTAATCCACCTGCTGTTTTTGTTTCTGCCGGAGCTGCTTCTACCAATACTCTATCGGCTAAAGGCTTTACGCTTACATTTGCACTTGATTTTGCCA
>JAYVDU010000237.1:0-4971 GCA_043749245.1 Bacteroidota bacterium
GAATTTTCTATCTGCGGATCATATTTATAATCCATTAATGAATCTAAAGGCGAACTTTTTTTATGTTTTTGACAATCTACTATGTGCAAATAAACTAAGGTTGTTTCAATTTTTGAATGCCCCAATAATTCCTTTATCGAAACAATATCCAATCCATCTTCTAATAAATGAGTCGCATAGCTATGTCTTAATGTGTGCAAACACACTCCCTGTTTTGTTATTCCAGAATGACGCAAAGCGCTATTCATTAAAAAACGCACACCCGGTTTTCCCATAGGAATTCCATTATCTTTTCCATAAAACACATACTTTCTTTTGGTGTTATGTTTCATATATTCTAATAAATCATTTAAAATGAAATTGGATAAAGGAACGTATCTATCTTTTTTTCCTTTCGATTGTCTAATATGTATTGTCATTCTATGAACATCAATATCATTCCAATTTAAGGTAACTAATTCGCTTACTCTCAATCCACCACTATACATCATCATTAGTATTAGCCGATGCTTTAAATTTTTAGAAGCATTAAAAAGCATAAGACATTCATTTTTACTAAGTACAATTGGTAATTTATTTTCATCTTTTATTTTAGGAAGTTTTATGTTTGTTTCTAATCCTAATGCCTTAAAATAAATTTTCAGTCCATAAACAGTGTGTTTAAATGAGCTTTTTGAAGATCCTTTAGATTGAGTGATTAATTTTTCAAAATATCGAGATATTTCTTCTTCTTTAATTTGTTCAGGTAGCTTATCAAAGTAAAGGGCTAAATCAGAAATCTTTCTGATATAATTAATTATTGTGTTTGGACTCAAGTCGTTTATTATCATCCAAGTTTTAAGCCCTTGAATTTGTTTCTTAAATCCGATAATTTTTTCGCTAGCATAAAGCTCATTTGTTGAAGTCAATATTTTCATTTTTTAGTTTTTTCCAAAAAAATGAAATTTATTCGAATTTAAATCATCAAAACGTTACAGAAACTAAGCAATTACCAGTAATTCTGTATCTTTTTTGTTGGTTCTGATGGCGTAGACATATATGAATTAGTTACTAGACTATATATTTTATTGATCAACTTGTCTAAAATCATATTTTTGCCAATCAGTTGCCAATCACTCCCCAATCATTACACATGGTTGAAAAAATGTTGCCAATAGTTTGGCAATTATAGGCACATACAATTCCAATCTTTACAATTTTGTTTTCAATCAATACGCATTGCTAAAAAAATGTTTTTAATCCCCTTTCAAATCACGAAATTATTCCGGCAATGAAAACACGTAACCATTTTGTCCTTTTTGTTTTGTACCAATAATACGTCCGTATTTGAGAGCTTTAGTTAAATGAGTCGATAAACCTTTTTGTTTGTTTGTAATTGTTCTAAACGTAATGTCATTTTTTAATAGCACTTCAATAATATCAGAAGAACGTAAAGGACGTTTAGCTTCTTTCAATACAAACACAATTTTATCAATCCAACTGGCATTGATATTAAACGAGTTTCCTAATTTCAAATCGGCAATGCGTTTGTATTCATCAGTAATCGTTTGATTAATGGTATGTGATTTAAATATTTCTTCAAAACGAGCCTCATAAACTTTTAAAGTTTCTTTATAATTCTCATCGCCTTCTTTTTTGGATTTATAAAGATTAGCGTATTTATCAACCCATTCTTTATCACGATGCTGCAATTCAAGAACTTTATTGATTAATTCACTTTTAGATTGTTGGTCTAACACCAATCTCTCTAAATATTTCATTGCAAAATCTTTCATTTCTTAGTTTTATGACCGTTTTTATTCAAAAAAGAACCCTTCATTAGCTAAAATCAATGACTCCATAAAACGTTCTGATGGAGTTCTTACACCAATGCAACACTCTTCTTACACATATCTTACAAAGTTCTTATATCTACTTTATAGTGTTCTTATGTCAAAAGTAATCATCCCCAATTAATCCCGCAATCATTTCAATAAAATTAGAATCAATTTTGACTTAATTATGATTAATATATTGATTATCAATGTGATTATTTAAACACCTGATATTCTGATTTTTAGCGATAATTTGAGATAATTTTGAATTATCTTAAAATATTAGCTTGGAAGTGTAGTTTATATTGTGTTACATTTGTGTATTAAATTAGTATAAAAGAGAAATAAACAAAGAAGGTATGATGTCATTAGAATTAGAACAGTTTATAGACACCCGAAGTTTTGACGCTATGGGAAGCTTAATGGACACAATCAGTAATGAACGCCTTTCAAGTAAAACCCTTGGTGTGAGTTATCGAACAATTTGCCATTGGGATGAAAAAGGAATTATACGCTTTAGCCGACAAAATTCAGAAGCCAATCGTAAGTATAGTTTTGTAGATTATGTTTGGGTGAAGGTTGTAGAGGAACTACGCTCCTTTGGTGTGGAGTTACGAATCATTCAAAAAATAGTGAATGAAATTTATTCTCCCATTCCCATAAAAGATATTTTCGGTATGATTGCTGAGAATCAATCTACAGTTGAAAGTTTAACAACAGACAACCCATCTGAAAAAGAAGAGTTTTTGGAATTTCTTAAATCAGGGGAATATAAGGAGGCAGATTTTTCCGGACTTGAAAAACAATTTAATTATCTGCACTTATTAGTAGCTGAAATTATTACTACAAAAAAACCTGTATCTATTATTGTATTTAAAAATGGAGATTGGTTTCCTTATATAAAAGAGAACGAACATTTATATTCGGAAGACTTACTCTATAAGAAAGAATACGAATCTCAAGTCTCTGTGAGTTTAACCAACTTGGTTTTTAATTTTATGTTAGAAGAAAACATGAATGAGTTTTCTAGGGAAGTCAATCTACTTACATTACAGGAAATAAATATTTTGAATATTGTTGCTAAAGGCGATTTTAAAAAAATAACCGTGCTTTATAAATCTAAGAAGAATCCTCCAACAGAAATTCTCAATAGCAAAAATGCTCAACGGGAGTTAATGAAGTTGTTTCGTAAAAAAAATTATAGAGAATTTATCGTAACAGATAATCATGATAAAGAGTTTCGTATTAGAGAAGAAAAACAACAGCTTGATTTTAGCGAAGGAATAAAAAGTTTAATTAAAGGTGATACTGAGTAAGATTTAACGTAGAGACGATGGAAGTGAATTCAGAACACAAACAGCAAGCAAAGAAACAAAAACGTTTAACGGTTTCTGAGTTAAGAAATTTTAAAGGCTTAGGTAATTTATCAGATGACGATGCAGAGAATGCGATTTCAACCTTAGAGAAGTTTTCATTGCTCATGTTTGAGATGTATAAAAAAGACAAAGCCCTAAAAGAGAAGCTAAAAAATAAAGAAGAGGATAAGAGAGAATAGTTTAAACTATAAAAAACTAAACGATGGCAACAGATTCAAAAATAGAAAATAAGTTGAAACAATTTGCAAAAGGCAAATTAACAACGGAAGCAGAATTGGGCATCCAAAATTGTGTGATTTATACCCGGGTAAGTTCTAAAGAGCAAGCCGATACGAATCAGAGTTTAGAATGGCAAAAGAAGTATTGCGATGAATATGCCATTAAACACAAATTAAATGTACAGGGTTATTTTGGTGGAACATATGAAAGTGCTAAAAGTGATGAACGTAAAGAATTTACCCGCATGCTCAAATATGTAAAATCATGTAAACAAAAAGTGAGTTACATTTTAGTGTATAGTTTGGATAGATTTAGTAGAACTGGAGATTCGGCTATTTATATATCGAGTGAATTAAAAAAGACAGGCGTAAATGTAGTTGCTGTTACACAGCCAATTGATACTAATTCTCACGCTGGTGCATTGCAACAAAACATACAATTTATTTTTAGTAAATATGATAATGACTTACGCCGCCAAAAATCTATTGATGGCATGCGTGAAAAATTATTGCGTGGAGAATGGATGGGCTCCGTTCCTACTGGTTACGAATTTGATAGAAGCGGGATTAGTAAAGAACAGAAAATAATTATTAATGAAAAAGGGCAACATATTAAACAGGCCTTTGAGTGGAGAGCTATTGGACATAGTTATGATGTTATAATTGCACGCCTTAAACTGCTTGGCATTAATTTACAAAAACAAGCCTTAACTGATTTGTTTAAAAACCCCTTTTATTGTGGTTTAATTTCACATAACTTTTTAGGTGGTCAGCTAGTAAAAGGAAAGCACGAAGCCTTGATAACTGAAAGTATATTTTTAAAAGTAAATCAAATACGAAACTCAAGTGGATTTAAAGTAAATAAAGCCGATGATAATTTACCTTTAAAAGTATTTGTAAAAGATGCTGGAACAGGAGAGCCATTTACAGGATATATTGTAAAAAAGAAAGGCTTATATTACTACAAAATCAGTAAGGTTGGAGTTAAAATAAATAGGAGTGTAACTATTATGCACGATAAGTTTAAAGAACTATTATCAACCTATACTATTTCGGACGAGTTTATAGAGCCTTTAATTGTGCAATTGCGTTACACATGGGATAACTTAACAGAAAGCAACACAGGCGATAAAAAAGCCCTTTCTGCCAAACTACATGAGGTAGATAAGAACCTCGAAGTATTAGAACGCAGACATGCCTATGGAGAAATTAAAATCGAGATTTTTGAGAAATTTTCAACCGAATTATACAACAACAGAAAACTCATTTTAGACGAACTTGAAAAACTCTCCCAAAAATTATCGAACCCTAGTGATTTGATAAATTATACGGTACATACTGCCTCAAAACTTTCGTCTGTGTGGGCTTCTGGCGATTACTATCGAAAACAAGATTTTCAAAATATGCTATTTCCACAAGGTTTAGCCTATGATACCAAAATTGAGCATTATCGAACCCCAAATGTAAATTCGGTGTTCGGCTGTGTTGCTGATTTATCAAAGCTTTTGAAAGAAAACAAAAACGGGGACTTATCTTTTTTACAAGATAAGTCTCCGCTAGTAC
>JAYVDU010000238.1:0-4965 GCA_043749245.1 Bacteroidota bacterium
CGGTCCGCTGCCAATGAGCAAAACCGAACGGAGTGAAGTATCTTTTGGCATTTAAAATTAAGTTGACGAGTGATAAACTCGGCAAAGGTAATACGCCCAGAGTCTTTAGAGAAGGGTTGAGGGAATTTAGTTTGGAAAAATTAGGGCTATAGCTCAAAGGCTCAAAAAATTAATCAATTTTTTAATGCTAAAATTTTGACAAATTGTATCCAAATTGAAAAAAATGAACTACACTCCAATCAACTTCTTAAATGTGGGAAAGCCTCTCCGCCAATCTGGATTCTACTTTGTTTTGGAATGTATATTTTGATATTTAATTTAGCTCATTTAAAGTATCTCCATCTTTGATTGCTTTTAAGTTACTTTCTAAAACATCAAATAGTTTAGTGTCAAGCGCAGAAAAATCAGACAGAGAAGAAAACGGAATTTCTATTGCTCTTATCGTTATTTTGTCAGCTTGATTAAAGCCCGAAATTATTTCAAATTTGTCAGGAACATTTAAAATTTCGCCAATATTTGGATAAACCAAAATTATATGTGTACAACCTCTTTTGAAAGCGTAACTTATCATTTGATATAAATCGGATTGATCAATTCCTTTCTTTGGATCTTTTTTGAAATCATCTTGACGAAGTTTGTATTTTGTATCTAAAATAATTTTTCTTTTTTCTCCGTAACGTGAAGTTAGGAAAATGTCATGCTGAATATTAAATACTTTTGGATTATTCGATAAATATTCATCTGACTTTTGATATTCAACTTTCCATTCTTTAGAAAATTTATTTTCTAAGAATCCTGCTAGAAAATCTTCAAAAATATATTCCATTGGAAATAATAAACACCATTGAGAAAAGTCGTAATTATTGCTTGAATAAAGTTGTTGGCTAAGAATAAGTTTGCAACTGTCAAGTAAAATAGAATAATCTGAAAAGAAAATATTAATTGTAATATTTTCAATGTCATGAATCGTGCAGTGCGAGTCCTCAACTTCGTCTAAGATGAAAATGACATTTTGAAGTATTCGCAAGTTTTCCGAAAATTTTGTTTGGCTCATCAGTAAGCGAGAACAGTATTTGATAGCTCGATTTACCTTATTGTCAAAAAGGAATGGTTCATAATCACATTCAATGTTTTGAAAATTTCCATGAGATAAACTGATACTAATATAACGTTTGAAGTTAATTGAACCTCTTGGAGTAACCAAAGACTCCGCTACTTCTTGATACATTGTCAATGGTTGCTTAGAGACCGCTTCTAAAAATTGGTTGGCAATTAAGTTTATTATCAGTTCTGGAAATTTATCAATTTCAATTCTGCCAAGTGATACTTGATTAAATGGAAAGTTCCATTTCCTACAATAGCTAAACCAATAAAAGATGTGACGAAGCATCAATATTTTATCATCCTCGGACGGGTTAGGCAAATGTTGTCTAAATACTTTTGGATAAATCTCAATTACTTCTTCTCCATTTTGAATGAAGCCAACAAAATTATTTGCCCTGATTTGATTATCGTCAAACCGTAGGAATGGTTGGTAATGGTTGTCTATTTGATCTTCTTCTAATTCAGATTCTTTGCCAACAAACAAACGTTGCGCCCAAATATCTTTCAATAATTGGTGTAATGCATTTTTGTTTTTAATATTCTGCCATTTTCCGTACTCAAAAATTAGTGCCATTTTATCTCTCTGAAATATCCCATTTAAAAATTGTCGTATTGTAAGTTACATTCCAATTTGTATCTGCAAATATTTTGGAAACAATATCTGTTTTACCTAAAAAGTATTCCGTTAAAAGAGGTACAACTTTATCCTCTAAAACCGTTTGAACAGAATGACCCTTCATAAAGTAAGCATGCCCAATCAGATAATCCGCTGATTTCTTTTCCCTGAAAACTGCTTCGTTAATTTTTTTTAGCAAATCAGCTGATTTTAAATCAGCTAATATCTCGTATTTAGGATAGTAACCAATAAACTCAAACCTCCTGCGCAAAGCAATGTCAACTAAAGCAATAGATTTGTCAGCTGTATTCATTGTTCCAATGATGTAAAGGTTTGGTGGTACTCCAAATTCTTTTTCTCCATTGGGCAAAGTAATTTTCAATTCGTTTTCTCCTCCTATTCTTTTATCATCTTCAATAAGCGTAATCAATTCACCAAACACTTTTGAGATGTTCGCCCGATTAATTTCATCAATTACCAAAACGTAGTTTTTAAGTTTAACTTTTTCTCCATTTTCATTTAATCTCTTACTCAATAAGTAATCTTTTAATGGGTAATAATATGTACGTAATGAGGATTTAAATTCACGTTTTTCTTCAGTAATATCAGTCAATGTATCAACACTTAAACTATTATTTTCACTTCCGTTTGAGTAAACTAATTGAATTGTATTTTCAGACAAATATTTAATTGAAAATGGAACATTAGTCGATGTTTTTAAGCTAATAATTTCTCCAGCTCTTAGTTTTTCGAGCAAATCATTTACTAACTCTTGAATACTCATTAGACTTCCTTTTTCTTCAAGAGAAGCAAAGTAATTTTCTTTGGCTTTGTTTGCTATTAGGTAAAATATTCCATAATGTTTTTTAAAAGATAATGTATTGGTTTCTTCTTCAACATTTGGCCTAATTCCAATAACAAAATCTTCATAGGAATAATTTTGATGGAAGGTTACAAATTCAATTTGACCTTCTTTTCTTAATTTATCAAAAATAGCTTTATTACTTTTATGATTATCTGGGAGGAATTTATCAAATGCTGAAATTTCCACCGACTTATCGATACAGTTATAGGTTTTGCCAGTTCCTGGAGGTCCATAAAGAATTTGATTTAAAGTTAAATGCATAGTATTTTTTAATTTAGTGTTAATTGGCTCTGACTCAATTGAATTTTTAGGCTCAAATTGCGAATTGAAAAAAGGAATGAATATCTTTTTGTTAGCATCTTCTAATTCTTGGTCTGGTATGACAATACAAGTGGAATTGTTATTAGGTGTCGACCACTTCTGTGTATCTTTGTAGGAATCGTCATTTTCTGCATTTGAAATTATTTCATAAAAGCGCTGTAACCACCCATTAATTCCAAAATTTTCATATTCACATTCTTCTGCATCACCTATTATTTTACCAATAACTTCAAAATTACTATTCCCTCTACACAAATAGAAATAATCACCAATTTTCATTTTTTTAAAAATGTCACCTTGCGTTTGATTTGATGTGCCTTCCGCGGGTGTATCACCATGGACAGCAATTAGATTTTTATCATTGAAATAGGTAAAGGCAACATCATCGATCTCATTTCTGCTCATAGAAACTTTGAAAACATTCTCACTCTGCTTCAAAGCAATTTTCAAAATTTGTTTTTCAATAATGCTTCCATCTTGATAGACAAATTTATTAAACAATGCATCGTAGTATGAAAAAAATGTTTTGAATTTATAAGAACCATCAGTATCGATGTCTTTCACAATATTCTCAATTCTCGTAACATTATTTGATTTTGTACTTTTCCTTTTTATGCTCTTATTTTTTTCTAGTATTTCATTAAGTGAAAGCTCGTTAACACTTATCATTACATTTGAAGAAGTCGGAAAATCTAATAATCCAGAGTCTGAATATAATTTTACATTTTCAAGTTTGTCATTTGAGTTAATCACAACTACTCTATCATTTATTTTTAAACGAAATCTTAATTCATTGTATTTTTTATTGTTTGAAATAATGTAGTAGCTAACAAAACGCTTTGCCTTAGCGTCATCAATTAGTTTTTGAATATTCACTTGTTGAGTATGAATGAATGGTTGAAAGCTGGCTTTAACTCTTGAAATAAGTTCTGGGTAAATTTCGTGAAGTTGTAGAAATTCGTCATTCGAGCAAATTACCTCTTGAATATTTGAGCATAGTAAATCTTTCCCAAAATTAATTTGTTCAACAATTCCTATTAGAAGTTTGCCAGACGCTATAAAAATAATATTGTCATTTATTTTCAATAGTCCATACACATTGTTCCATCGAGTTTCAGCCGGATCTTCCCAAAGAACGGTACTATTTGTTGAGTCATATTGTTCGAGTTTGCTAATTCTTGTCAGTAGAGTCCCTAACATCTTTGTTATTTTAAAGTTTTTTGTCGTCTATTAGGCTTGAATACCACGCTTTGAAAAATGAAAGTTTTGTAGTACTTTTAAAAATAGTATTAAGCAATACAAAACTAATATTATTTTTTTTAATTTAAACTATAAATTTGGCTTTTATTTTTTCAAGTGTCAAATCATGCGGAGTGATAAAGCTAAAAGTTTTTTCAAGTCATTTCGCCAACAAAGAATTGAGTTTATCGAAGTTAATGTTTAAGTTTCCTATTGGCACATTGTATTCAAAAAAATCGCGCTCTTCCAAGTCTTATCTTATAGTTGCGCGGGAGCTAAAAACGAGACTTGAACGGGCTATTTCTGTGCCTTTGACGCGTACTATTAATTTGCTTCGCGTATGTATTTTTTGACACATGGTCTGCAAGCAGAGAAATTATTATAGGCTGGCTCCCATTTTAATTTGCAGGACAAAATCAACAGTAACATCAAAATCTTCTGCGATTTCCTCAATGGTAAGTTTTCCTCTTTTTAACGCTTTTTGTATTCCATCCATCTTTTCCTCCATCTTTCCATCATCAAAGGCGGTATCAATAACGTTTTTTAAATCACGATACACTTTTAAACTACCCTCATATTCATTGCGTTCAACGGCATTGAATTTAGCAATTTCGGCAGCTTCAAACAAACGTTTCCATATTTTTTCTTGAAGTGCTAAAGGGCGGTTTTGTAAATCGGGTAAATTTTTTAATGCGAATAACCATTTATCGTAATTGCTTTCGAGTTCACTTTCCTTTTTTGTAAAGTGGGGCATTTCTAAATAAATAAAAGTCAATTTGTCAAAAAATACTTGACATTTTTCATTTTTAAGTTTTACCAC
>JAYVDU010000239.1:0-4959 GCA_043749245.1 Bacteroidota bacterium
TTGGTTTAATTTATCTTTTTGTTGGTTTATAGGGAATTTACTCATGTCTGATAATAACGTTCTGAAATTACCTGCCATAAACTTTTTGCCTTTAGGTCCACCAAACTGGTCGGCATAACCATCAGAGAATATATATATAGTGTCTCTTTTTTGTAATTGAATTATGTTATTCGTGAACTTTTGCTTCTCTCCAATAAACATACCTACAGGAAATTTATCTGCTTTAAATTGTAATAATTCGTCGTTACGAATAATATATAATGGATTATAAGCGCCTGCAAATTGTAATTCTAAAGTTTCATAATTAATTGCACAAAGTGTCATGTCCATCCCATCCTTTGTTTGTTTTTCGGAGGTATTGGTATGTAAGGTATTGGCAACACCATCATTCATTTTATCCATAATAATAGATGGCTCAATACTATCGGTGTTTTTTAAAATGTCTTTCAATAAGTTATATCCTACAATACTCATAAAAGCACCTGGTACACCATGCCCTGTGCAATCTACAGCTGCAAAATAACTCCATTCATTCTTTTTGTCAATCCAATAAAAATCACCACTAACAATATCTTTTGGTTTATATAATACAAAAGACTGTGGTAATATATTTTTCACTAAACTATTTGGTGGTAATATGGCTTCTTGAATTCGTTTAGCGTAATGAATACTATCGGTTACTTGTTTAAATAGAATTTCTAATTCTTTCGTTTTTAATTCAATTTCTTCCTTTTGCTTTACAACCTGCTCCGTTCTTTCTATTACTTTTTGCTCGAGTACACGCTCGTTTTCTGATAAGCCATCACGCATAACTAATAAAGCATGCCCTAAAGTATCATCTTTACTAAGCGGTTTGTAATAGGCTTCAAAATTACCTTTACCTGTTTGCTTGGCAAACTCAGTAGTGCTTTCCATTGATTCTACTAAGCTATTTAAGGCAATACCCATTTCGCCAATTTCATCTGTGCGGTAATTAATGCGCTCTTTAGGTAAAATACCCAAGCCCATAGATAACAACATTTTTTTAAGCAATTGAATTGGTTTGGTAATTGATCGCGTGGTATAAATAGCAATTAATATTCCACCAATTATTAATCCTAACCCTAAAAAGATAACGAAACGCTGCAAAAAATTAAATGAATTAAACATTTGCTGAGTAGTTGCTTCTGCAAACGTTTCTTTTTTTGTGATTAACTCATTTAACTGCCCGTATAATACTTTAATTTTTTCTTCAGTATCCTCGTAAGATAATTGTGCAGGAAAATACACATTAGCATCTTTGTATGATTCCCATGTAGATAGCACTGACATGATATCTGTTTTGTAAACTGTAAATAATCCATCTGAGAATTTTTCGATATTTGAAAATTTCTCTTTTTCGGATGGCGTCCAGTCAGATGATAGTGAATGAATTTTTGTTTTAATGTTAGGATAATCTCTATCTATTAGACTACGGAGTTCGTTTTTAAAAGGCTCATCGTCTTTAGACTTAATGTAATACCATTTAGCCATTAAGGTTTGAGATTTTTGCAACAAGAAATTAAATTGCTTTAGAGCAGATACCGCTGGTGTTACTTGACCTACAACCGATTCTGTTTGAACTTTACTTTTGGTAACCGTAAAAATAGTTAAAATAAAGGCAATCATTGTCAAGAAAAGCAAAATGCCAAATCCAGTGCCTATTTTTCTACCAATTGTAAATCGAATTGCCATAATTTCGCCTCTTATTTTTTATTTAAGGCTTGCTTTTTTTGTTTGAAAAAATCTTCCATTTCTCCATCATTTAAAGCGTGGTAAATTCCCTCAAGTCCATCTATAGCTCTGGAATCTTTAGGTTCTAATTCGTATACCTTATTCATAAATGGCATTGCTTGTTTAAAAAGTTTTTTAGCGTTTTCTTGCACAATATCTAACTGAGAAAGATCAATGTCATATTCTAACTTGTTCATTAATTCTACGCCTTCGTTATAAAATAAAACACCTAAGTTGATATTGGCGCTAATGTTTTTTGGATCAATTTCTATCGCTTTTAATAAAGATAATTTAGCTACATCTTGGTATTCTTTTTTTGATTTACTTTTTAAATATAAATCAACAAAAAGGCTTCCTGCTCCATTATAATATTCCAAATCTTTTTCTTTGAAATTAAAATTAGGTTTAATAAGTATTGTTATTTTTTTATACTTATTATAAAAGTATTCAGACTTAGAACTGTTTAAAGAATCTTTCATTAGCACAATGCATAAATTGAACATTTTTTTTGCACTATTTTCAATAAACTGTATGTTTTGATCTTTGTATTCTCCTGTTTTATCGAGCCTCGTAGACTGAGCTGCGGAAGAAACTGATGTATCTAATAAGGCAATTTTTGAGGTGTTATATTTGCCACTTTGAGTATATAATTGTAAGTAAGCAAATGAACGAATGTGCCAGGCAGAAGGATCTTCTTTTGTTTCGGTATGATGAATAACTTTATCAATGATTTTAATAGCTTGCTCAAATTTCTTTTGTGTACATAATTCTTGAGCTTTAAATAAGGAATCAGTTTGAGCATATTGGTTATGCCAAATCAAACAACACAAAAAGCACAAACTGCTTTTTGTTAGCCAATGGTATGATTTTAAAACTGTTATCACTCTCACAAATTTATACATTTATTTAATCAACTGCAATAGCTAAACTCTTTAGCTCCTCACTCGTTTTTAGTCCTGATTTTTCTGCATTTTTCTTATTATATTCAAATTTTTGTTTACTATCTGCAATTACAAAATTGATGGAAGATCCTATTTTTGCTAATCCTGGTTTTTCTGTAATAACTAAAGTCCCCTTTCCTTTAAATTTTGATGCTACGTCTTTTAACATATCCGAAGCATCCGTTAATAAAAAAATAATATGTGGTTTTATCGAAGCATCAATTGTGGTGCCACTTTTAATTTCTAGTTTTTGATTTCCAACTTGCTTGCTAGCTGCCATCTTATTTAGTTCCTGATTTAAACTAGCATTTGAACCAACAACATGAATAATGAAATTACCTGTTTTCATTTTTTCAGGCCATTCAAAATAACGCGTAAAATTATAAATAAAGCAGGCTTTTACCTTGGCATTAGGGTCGAAACTTTGTTGTTGCTGAAAGCTTAGACTTGTAAAAGCCAATATAAAAAATAAGCTATATTTTATTACTTGTTTCAAGTTTGAGTTTATTGCAAACTTTGTATTAGTTTACGTAATCAACAAATATAGCAAACAGAATGTGTTTTTCAAAGTAAAAAATATACAGTACATTTATAATCAAAAAAGCGGCTGATTCATTTAGAGAAATATAACCATTACACTGATAACGAATTAATTACAGAGTATAAACTCACAACTAACAATGTGTTTGTGGGAATATTATATAAACGTTATTCACATTTGGTTTTGGGTCTTTCGTTAAAATATTTGAAAGATAAGGATGAAGCCAAAGATGCAGTGATGCAAATTTTCGAAAAGCTTTTGGCTGATTTATTGAAACATAACATCGAATATTTTAAAAGCTGGTTATATACCTTTTCTAAAAATCATTGTTTGATGATTATTAGAACTCGACAATCTAAACTGAAAAAAGAAATTGATTTGCAAGTTAATGCAGATTATTTTATGGAAACCGGAGATGGGTTGCATCATAACAAAGTTGAAGAAAAAGAACAACAATATACCGCGTTAGAAAATGCGATTGATGAATTAAATGACGATCAAAAAAAATGTGTGACACTATTTTACTTAAAAGAAAAATCATATACAGAAATAGCCGACATGACAGGTTACACGATGAATGAAGTGAAAAGCTTTATCCAAAACGGTAAACGAAATTTGAAAATTAAATTAGAAAAAACGAGTGAATCAAAATAAAAAACATACGCCATTAACTGCTGAAGAATTAATTAAACTATTAGACGTGCAATCTAATAGAGAAATTGATTTGACTGAATTAGATGATTTTGAAAAAGAAGCCCTAGAAGGTTTTACGGTTCATACATCTGCTGAAACGGCAAAAGAATTAATGGACGACGTGCAAAGTGGTATTTCTAAAAAAGTATCCACTACTATTATTGGGGCTTCAAATCAAGATTCAAATTCTAAAAAAAATAAAATTATTTGGTTTAGTGCGGCTGCTTCATTATTACTCATTGTGGCATTGTCTATTTTGTTTTTTAAAAAATCAACTATTGATTTAGATCAATCTATTGCCTTAAATAATCCTGATGTTAAGGAAGAGAATACCCCTACTCCATCAGACATAACAACGGCAACTAATTCCGGAATAATGCCTGAAACAAAGCTTCATGAAACAAAAGAAGATGTAACTAATTCAAATTTTAAAAAACAGGTTAGCCAGGATGGAAAAGCTGTTACTTCAACTTTAAAAGAAGCAGAACAATCGCAAAAAAACTTAGAGGGATTTAGAAGTAAATCAAAACAAAATAACAATTCGGCTAATGGTATGATTGTAACTGGAAATGGGATAATTAATGAACCTACTATTACAAAACAACATAAAGCCTTTGATTTTGAAACATTAGAAACTACAGATAATGCTAAAAAAGTGTTAGCTGATGAAGTTGCGTCTGTTCCTGCTAGTGCCAAAAATGAAGAGTCTACAAACGTTACGGTCACTTACGAAAAATCAGATAAATATAAAGATGCATTAAAAGAAGAAGCCAGTAAACAACAACCTGTAGCGACAGCCACCTCTGAAAATAAATCGGAAGAAGGTAATGCTGATAGAGATAAAACAGAAGCTGATACTAAAGCATATACAGCCATTACTCAAAACACATCATTTTCCAAGCCGATGCACACAGTGCCTGCATATTTTACAGGTACCGAAATTGCCATTAAAAAATATATTTTAGCGTACCAAAAAAAAATAAATTCTAATCAGAAATTACAAGGTATTTTTTTAATAAAAGCGAACGTTTT
>JAYVDU010000240.1:0-15016 GCA_043749245.1 Bacteroidota bacterium
GTAATCTCCGTAAATAGAAAAATAGTTAGCGCAAATGAATAAGAAAACAGAATATTTAACCCCATCACAGGTTATAGAGAAGTACCCGGAATTAGAACAGAAGTTTGGGTGGAGCGCAAAAGATTTAGGCGTATTTTTGAAGAATAAATTGTTACAGGGGCATTATAATCATTCGTCCCGAAAATCAATGATTAGAGAAGATTCGCTCCGTAAATTAATACGTTTTGCGAACGACCAAATTGATAATCAAAAAGTAATGATAGTATAAAATTATGTGTTATAATATTTCAGCAAAGAAACAACCGCAAGAATTAGAAAAGCGTTTTAAAGCAAAGGTTGCAGATGGAGTTAGTATATCTCCACATTTTTATTTGAGTGGATTTAATCACCCTAAAATACCTGTTATATCAAGTGTTCAATCCGATGTGATTCAAACATTTCATTGGGGATTAATTCCTTCATTTTGTCAAACAATGAAGGATGCAAAGGATATGATGACAAAAACACTAAACGCTAAAAGCGAAACTGTTTTTTCGCTACCGTCATTTAAAAATTCTATTCGCCAAAAAAGATGTATGGTTTTAATTGATGGATTCTACGAATGGCGAACAATCGGTAAACAAAAATATCCATACTACATTCATACAAAAGATAACGAACCTTTTGCATTTGGTGGTATCTACAATGATTGGGTAAATAAAGAAACTGGCGAAATAATTAATACGTTTTCAATTATTACTACCGAAGCCAATCCACTAATGGCGAAAATTCACAATGTAAAATTGAGAATGCCATTAATTCTACCGAAAGAAATTGAGCAAGATTGGTTGAATCCAAATTTGAATGAGAACCAAATTAACGAACTGATGAAACCACTTGATGAAAGCCAACTGGAAGCACACACAATTTCAAAGCTCATAACAAATAGAAACGATAACCCTGATAAAATTGAAGTGCAAATTCCATTTGAATACCCTGAATTAGCTATGTTTGATTAAAAATCAAACTATGAATAATTATATATCTCCCGACAAAAAATTGTCATTAGATGATTGTAAAATAATTCTTAAAAGGAATGGTGTTCAACATACAGACGAAGAAATAATTTTAATTCGTGATTGGTTCTATCACTTGGCGGATATTGCAATAGATGCCATTGATAAAAACGACCCGAATTTTGTAAAACAAAAAAAGAGCATTCAAATTTGAATGCTCTTTTTAGAATGGAACAACCATTACTTTTTGCCCGATTGATTGGGGTTCAATTGTGTTCCTTTGTTTCCATTTGCCTGTCCATTTTGTTTGTTTGTCCCACTTGTTCCTTTGTTGGAATTTTGTTGGTTGGACTGGTTTTGCTGTGGTGTAACTTTCGCTTTGCTCATAATTTATTTATTTTTTAATGAGTAACAAAGATATATCACGTTTATAAATTAAAATCGTTTTTGTAACCAATCATAAATTTTTGTAAGTAATGCCTTTTTTTAATACCATTTTTAATAATTTGAAAATCTGATTTTGTGTTAAAAGGTTTTTCTATTGATGATTTAATCTCCTTTATTGGCTGAGCTTTCAACTCATCTATATTGCATTTTAATAAATTGCTTTTACTCAGTTCATAACAATCAACATTTATTATTGCTTTTTTAGATACGTTTAATAAGTAATAATTTAAAGGGTCTAAATATTCTCGTAGTGTTGTAAAATTGTATTCCCCGCTATTAAAAAAATAGGTATTTATTTTTAATCTCTTTTTTGTTTCATCTTTTACATAAATTGCCTTTCTTCTTTCTCCCTGAAAATCGGGATGAGATATTATTGCAATAATATTTTCAGGGATTAATTTTATTTTCTCATTAAACTCATCAATGTTCTGAACCTTTAACTCCTTTGCTTTCGGAGTATAAAAACTCTCATCGTATTTCATAACCACTTCAAGTGCATTATAAAGTACCAATGGCGACATTGTAGATTCACTTTCTAAATCATTGTTTTCATTATCGTATGCCGAAACTAAATTGCGCCAAAGTTTTAGAGAAAGTTTTTTAGCTTTTTCTTTTTCAATAGAAGATAAATCAGCAGTTAATAAATCTTCCAACGCATTTAACTGTTTATTTTCTACCTCAATTAATATGGTTTTCTTTTTTTTCATAGCACGATACTAAATTACGAAATAAATTGGCGAGTGTTTTTAAATCAAATTCAATCATTCTCAATATTTTTTAAATGGTACTTAAATAGTTCTTAACTAAAATTCAATTTATCTGAACAAAATTATTTCAACAATTTTCAAGAATTAATATGCGGAATCGTGATACATCAAGTGTTATAAAAATGGTTCTTAATACCTAACTCATATTTGTTATCTGATAAGGCGAACAATGAGTACAAAACAAAAATATTTCTTCTGTAAATCAACACAAATTCTGATTCCCAATCAGTTAAGAGTTGATACTATTTTATCTTTTTATTTCCGTAACTGGTTGATTATCATTATAATTGCATTAGCAAAGTCAGATTTTCACAGATCTAAAAAAACGTTCTTTTTTTCATTCAAATTATCAACATTTAATCCTTCTACAAAATGAGTTTTGTAGTTGGAAATACTAAATTGTCAATAGCAGAATGTCGTAAAATTTATGCTAAAAGCGGTATGAATTATACTGATGAGGAGCTAATTAAAATGCGTGATTGGTTAGACAATTTAGCGGATATAGCATTAGCAATTATAGAACAAAATGGTATTGATAATATGAATGAAATTATAGAACGAGCAAATAGAAATAATGATGAATCAACTTAAAAGTTAAATGTAATGAAACAAAGAGCCATTTTATACACTCGTGTATCAACCGATGAACAAAATAATGGTTACAGTCCTGCCGACCAAAAAGAAAGATTATACAAATACGCTGAACAAAATAATATTGAAGTTATTGGATTTTACCACGATGACGAAAGTGGTAAAACATTTAATCGCCCTCAATGGATAAATATAATGAACTACCTTAAAAAAAATAGTAGTTCGGTTGATTTAATCATATTTATAAAGTGGGATAGATTTTCTCGTAATGTATCGGAGGCATATATCACAATCAATGCACTTCAAAAATACGGAGTAGAACCACAAGCAATTGAGCAACCGCTCGATTTTGAAATACCTGAACAAAAAATAATGTTGGCAATTTATTTAGCCGCTCCCGAAGTTGATAACGATAGGAGAGCATTAAATGTGTTTCACGGTATGCGTAGGGCAAAAAAAGAGGGGCGATGGTTAGGTCATTCCCCAAAAGGATATATAAACACAAGAGATGCCATTAACAAGCCTATTATAATCCCTGAAGGCGGAAAAGATGAAGCGATAATCAAAAAAGCATTTGAGGAATTTGCGAAAGGATTATTCAATATTGAAGAGTTACGAAAGTCATTAGTAAAGGAAGGATTGAAGCTATCAAAAAATGCGTTTGCATCTATGTTTAGAAATAAAGCATATATCGGAAAAATATTTTTACCTGCTTATAAAGACGAACCTGCACAATGGGTTGATGGAATTCACGAAGCAATTATTAGTGATGAGTTATTTTATGATGTGCAAGATGTATTTTTAGGACGTAAAAAGAATTTTCCTAATAAAATTCAAACAGTACGAGATGAGTTACCATTAAGAGGGTATTTAGAATGCCCAAGATGTGCAAGACCATTAACGGGTTCGGCATCAACTGGCAGGTCGGGAGATAAGTTTTATTATTACCATTGCAGTAAAGGTTGCAAGGAACGAATCAAAGCAGTTGAAACAAATGATGTTTTTGCAAATAAACTCAAAACCTTACGAGTAAATGAACCAAGCATTGAATTATTAATGAAAAGTTTAAAAGCACGTTTAAAATCTAAAACAGGCTACAATAAAAGCGAGTTAGAAAATACGGTTAAGGATATTGAAAAAAATAAGGTGCGTTTAAAAAATGCTCAAGTTTTAATGTTAGATGGCGAACTTAATCCAACAGAATACAAAGAACTTAAAGCAAAATTAGAAGAGGATATGATACGTTTAACAATAGAGGAAAATAAATTACGTTTAAATACGGCTTCTTACGACAAATTAATTGATTCATGTAAGAATGTGGTTGTAAACCTTGATATTGCTTACAATAAGGCAGAAGCATCATTAAAACAACGCATAATTGGTTCGATATTCCCTGAAAAGTTCCAATTTGTAAATAATGAAGTTCGAACCGCTAAAGTAAATGAAATGATTGACCGAGTTTGCACTAAAATCAAGGGTTTAGGGGGAAATAAAAAAGGGCAACAATCATTTTATGAGTTGTTGCCCTGTAGAGTGGGAGATACAGGGTTCGAACCTGTGACCCCCTGCTTGTAAGGCAGTTATTAAACTTTTATTTTCTTTTATCATTTCTTTTTTTCCTCTTTTGTATCAAAGAAAATGCTATATTTTAAGGCATTTACACAAAATAAAGATTTTGCTTTGTTTTGTTTTATTTTGTAAGGTTGTTTAAACTATGTTTAAACCATGACTTCAACTAAACTAATGCTTTATAAATCAAAGACTCTAAAGAATGGAGAGCATCCCATTATGATACGATTGATTAAAAATAGAAAAATCAAATATATCTCATTAGGCTATTCATCAACAGCTGATTTATGGGATGAGAATGCTAAGGAATTATTAAAAGGGTACAATAAATTCAAACAAGTCAATCATTTTATAGAAAAGAAAAAAAACGAAATAGATGGCATTATTTTGAATTTTCATTCTGAAAATAAGCCATATACATTAGAATCATTAGAATCAAAATTTCTTTCAGAGGTGAAGGAAATTACTGTTTTCACATACTGTGAAGAACATATAGAGCGGCTTGAAAACTCAAAGAAAGTAGGTAACGCAACGGTATTCAAAGATTTGCTGCGTAGTTTAAAAAAGTATCGAAATGAAAAAGATTTACTTTTTTATGATTTGACGCCGTCTTTTTTAAAACGATATGAAGAAGATTTTTTATCTAGAGGGGTGAAAGAAAACTCAATAAGCGTCTATATGCGAACGCTTAGGTCTCTATTTAATAAAGCAATGACAGATGGATTTGCAAAAGAAGAGTCGTATCCATTTAAGGATTATAAAATCTCAGCTCTAAATAGTAAAACTAGAAAAAGAGCTATACCAGAATCCGATTTATTAAAAATTAAAAATTTTGACTGTGAAGATATAAGCTCTTTAATTCATGCCAAAAATTATTTCTTATTTAGTTTTTATTGCATGGGAATGAATTTTAGCGATATGGCAAAACTAAAATGGTCTAATATTATTGATGATAGAATACAATATACTCACTCTAAAACAGGGAGATTTTATAACGTTAAATGCGAGTCTAACGTCAAATTACTTCTTGATTTTTATTCAAAAAATAATGAAAACACTAATGATTACGTCTTCCCAATCTTAAATGATAATATTCATAAAACGCCACAAAGTGTTCTTGATAGAATAAAAAAAGTAACAAAGAAAATAAATAAAGATTTGAAAGATATTGCACGCACAGAAGGTATTCCCAACCCATCTTCCATAACTCTATATGTGGCGAGACATTCTTGGGCAATGATTCAAAAAAAACTAGGGCGAAGCACGGGATTAATAGGTCAAGGATTAGGGCACGGAGATGAAAAAACAACACAAATCTATTTAGATGATTTTGAAAACACTGAGTTAGATGAGATAAATAAAAATTTAATTTAAACTATTATGGTAATAAATAATTCAATAGAAAGTATAGGGAGTATTTTCAATACAAAAAATCAATATGAAACTAATGTTACGCGTTTTGATTTTAAAATGAATAAAGACAACAATGAATTACTGAATGGTCTATTAAAAAATAGTGAAATAGATAAAAAAGATGTAAGATTCTTTAGGGTATTGATGGCTTCTGATTTATTTAACAAAGACTTTAAAAAGGCATTAGACGAGATACAATTAAATATTAACAAAAAAACAAACGTCGTTTCTCAAGCCCAATTAAAATGTGATTATCTAATTGAACAAATAAGTAAATTCAATGATATTAAAAAGAATATAGTTAAAATTACGGGGGAATATCCCGATTTTGACGAGGTTAAATTGTTCAAATTTTTACAAGATTTCCTACCAATGTTTGCTATAAAACAGCCTCAAGATGGAATTATGTTAAAAGACGATTTTTTTGATAGTATAGTTCAAGTTGGTGAAAGAGTAATTAAAAAAGAATACGATAAAAGTATATTTTGTGATTTTAATATTAATGACATCTTTAGTATGACATTGATAGCTGTATTGATTAACATTAGGTCTACTGTAACTTCTTTATTAAATAGCAATAGATATATTTTAGAAACTATTTACGATATAAACAATGAAGGTATTTTGACTGAGTTAAATAAGAAGAGCGCTATAAATAATGGCAAGAAGCCTAATAAAATTCCATTTGACGACATAAATAATATTTTTGAAGGAACGTCAAAAATAGAAAAGTTCTATTTTATAGAAAAAAATCTTATACAAGAAGGGAAATACCTAGAGGGAAAATCGAATGGGAATTTAAAATGGAAAGAAAAATCTAATTCATTGATTTGTTTTATACATACGCTAAATGAAAAGGGTTACTTAATAAAGGCAACCTTTAATACAAAACGAAAACTTTTTAAATCATTTTTTGAAAACAGGTATAATCATCTTATGAAACAGCAGTTTGAAGAAGGAAAGGCAAAAATTGCAATAGAAAAATTTAAAAAAAGGAATTTTGGAGGATTTAATTCTTACTTCGAAGAAGATAATTAGGCTTAAATAATTACGAATTACGATGCGTTTATTACGAATCGTAATTTCATAAAAAATCGTAATTACCTTCAAACACCCTAATTTCATTGGTATTAACAGAGGCTCTAAAATTTTACGATTTTAGAGCCTCTGTTTTGTGGGTTACATTTGTGAACACAATAACTAAAAATAAACATAATGGAAACGAAACAAAATGAAAAAGTGAAACTAGTACAAATTGAAAATGAGGGGACTTTTAAAGAGTTTATAAAAGACTGTCTTAAAACCGCATTGAAAGAACGAAACGTTAGTACGGAAGAGTTAACACAACAATCAGATATATGCCGTATGAAAGAGGCAATATTGATTACGGGGCTTGCAAAATCTACTATTTATGGTAAAACTCATAAAAAAACTATTCCACACATCAAAAAAGGTGGTGGACTGAGATTTTCAAGGATAGATTTAACTAATTGGATAATGGAGGGGAAAGTAAAAACAGAAGCTCAACTACAAAATGAGGTTGACGAAACAACAAACAATTATTTAACATCTAAAAAAAGAAAAAAGAAATGACAACAGACGAAACACATTCAACCCAACCGCTCGGAGAATGGATTAACGAATCCGTTACGATGAATCTTTTGCAATGCAAAAAATCAACTTTATACTATTTAAGAAAGAATAAAAAAATAGCCTTTTCAAGGATAGGTCGAAAATTATTCTATTCTATTCAATCAATTTTACAACTACTAAATTCAAATAAACGCGACGCTAATTAATTCAATTTTTTTATATTTTAGCCTCACATGGTCATATTTTAAGTATATGGCGGTGATTAAATTTCAGTCTCCGTTTTTAAATTAATAACTGAACAAACACCAAGTTCATATACGTAGGGGTCTGTTTCCAAAAGAAAAAATGAATCAAAAGAATGGCAAAAACTGACCTATCAAAATTATCTACTAAAGAATACAAAGGATATTTTACTGACTACTTGGAGTATTTAGTTAGGAATACATTTGATGTAAAAGACAGATTAATGTTTGTTACATATCAACCGACTGAACTTACCTTATTAGATGCGGAGGTTATTGAACATACGAAATATTTGTTTGGTGATTTGAATTATGTTGAAGTATTAGAGCAAACATTTGTAAGTTCGGGCTTATTAAAGTCCGGTCACTTGGCAGATGGCTATCATTCACACTTATTAATTAGAGAAAGCGATTACCTACTAATTAAAAACAAAATTGATAGCTTAGGTTTAAATATAATAGCAAAATTTACCTATAACCTTGAGGGTTTAATAAGTGATTATCTTATTAAACAAGCAGGAACAACGCATCTAAGAAAATTACCAATAAAGAATATGCCAATCAACGTATTAGAATAAATTAGTGCAATAAATAGTGTATTAATGCACACCAAATAACACTAGTATATTCTTCAATTCGTTGCATTACGAATCATTACACCATACAAATTGCTTTAATGCACTTTGAATTTATTTTTGATTAAAATATTTCAATGGAAAAAGCATTAGATAAATATACTGGCGAAGAGTTCGTGAAAAAACGGATTAATCAAGTCTTTGCCAAAGCACAAAATAGGATTGCTTATTATAACAAGAAAGCTAATAACCTACGACATAGTGTGTCGTACATTAATAAACCACTACACACTAATTTAAGGATATTAAACGAGTTATTGGAAAACAAGCAAGAGGCTACGTTTCATAAGCAGTTTTTAGAGGGAAAAGGATTTTCGTTTTCGGTTCACACTCATTTAGAGTTGTATGAGGAGAAAAATCAATTTGCGATATACAAATATATAATTCTAAACCCTACCCATAATTACATCAAAATAATTAAACAAGAACAATGATAGATTACACGGTACTTCAAGTCAATCCTATACCAGCCAACATAAAATCGCTTCAAAACTCAAATCAAAGTCTTAAAAGCGAAAACGATGTAATGACAAACATTCTATTTACAATAATTGTAGGTAGTGCAATTTTTATAGGATATAAAATTTACAAAAACATAAAAGAAGAAAATGAAAGAAATCATTCAAAGCGAGTATAAACGAATTAAAGTAATTCTTGACTCAGACAAAGAACTTAAAACTATTGTTTATTTAGGAATTGGTGCTTTTTCGATTTATCTTCTTGCAAAAAATTTTAAAGAAGTAACTAATGTTGTTAAAGGATTAATTATCTTAAATACGTCAAGAAATTAAAAACAGTCAAAATTTAATTAATTATTACAAATTAATAATAAGTGAATCTTTAAAATCTAGTTTTTTCACAAAAAACGTTTCAATAATAAAAGTGTTCTAAATTAATCTTCTAAGACTGTATTGAAACACTTAAATATTGTTCTTCATTAATCAAAAAGAAATAATTGAAACATCATATATGACAAACTGCATAATATTTAGTAGAGTAAGTACAGTAATTCAAGGTACTGCAAGACAAACTTCTGAACTTAAAGAATTTTGCTTAAAAATGAAGTATAACTTGATAGGAATTATTGAAGAACAAATTAGCGGAGCAAAGAAAAATCAAGACAGACCCGAATTACTAAAGTTGATTGAGATGATTGATGTCGGAAAAGTAAATAAAGTTTTGGTATGGGAATTAAGTAGGCTTGGTCGGAATGTTGTTGAAATATTACAAGTCATACAAATATTTAACGAAAAAAAAGTATCCTTATATATAAAGAACTTTAATCTTGAAACATTGAATGAAGATAAAACCCCAAACCCGCTTTCTATGTTTATGATACAAATATTATTGAGCGTTGCTGAAATGGAACGGGTTTCAATTCATCAACGTATGTATTCAGGTTATTTAAAACATATAAAAGATGGGAAAAGCGTTGGTCGAAAAAAAGGAGTTAAAGAAAGTGAGGCACATTTTTTAGAAAAACATAAAGAGGTGGTAAAGCTTCTAAAAAAAGGCTTCAGCGTTAGATATATTTCAAAACTCACAAATAATACATCGTTAGCTACAATTGTTAAAGTAAATAAACTAATCAAAAATGAAAGTTCAAAACCAAAATAGCATTACAACAAGAGTTGCAGGTACAAATAACCATACCTTTAATGTTCCTGATATTGGAGACAGGGTTATTTTGCTTCACAATCCGTATAATACCAATGATGCATATAGCATTATTGTTGTTAATTCCCAACTACAACAAATTGGTCATCTAACAAAAACGGCGGGATTTAATCAAACCATAGGGAAATTAATTGATTGGAAACCTTATATAGCAGAAGTTATAGCTATATACCCTTTGTTTGCAGAAATATTTATTAAAATTAATAATCCTATTATTACAATTGAAGTTGCTAATTTTTAGATTAATCGTAAATCAAATTTACGCTTTCAAGTATAACAAAAAGTGGTATTTCTATAATATAGAAATACCACTTAAATTAAAATCAAATAATGTTTAGAATTTAAAACTAATCTTCCTCTTCTGTTAAATACTTAAAATGAGTAATTATTTAACAATGATTAATTTTTTTGAAACACTCATATTATTTATTGTGATTTTATAAAAATAAACGCCATTGCTTAGCGAAGATATATTTACAAGAGTTTTGTATCTTCCGATTTCTAATTTTTGATTTAATGGAATATCAATTGAATTACCCGACATATCAAATATTTCAATTTTTGTAAATGCCACACTTTTAATTGTATAATCAAATATTGTATAATCTTGAGCAGGATTAGGGTAATTTGAAATTAGAAAATCTTCAATTGAACTACTCACTTCTTTTATTCCTGCTGGCGTTGAGCAAGGATTTGGGGCATCACTCACAGCAAGAGTATTTGGGTCAATTTTCACAGTACGTAATACTTGATTTAGATGTGGGCTTCCAAATTTTGACCCATTATTAGGGGTATAATTATTCCCTACTAAAGTATCTTCTTCCTGTGTCATCACATATAAAACATTATTATGACCAAAAGATACATCTAACGACCATATATATGTATTTGTATCGCACAAATACTTTAAATTAGCGGCAGAAACTGAAGACCAAGTTGAACTTAAATTATTTAAGTTTTTTACTTTCAAATTCAATTGACCTTGGTCAGGAATTGTATCAGTATAGATGTTTTTAGTTTGATACACTAATGCAGCTACTCCGTTATCACTAATACTTATAGTTGGTTGATAAAACTCTTGTAAAGTATCCGTATCAAAATAATTATTTGCCGGTAACCAATCATCAATTACATTGTTATAAATTTCGGCACTTATATTATTGGAAACTAAGCCTGTATCAATCGTGTGATTGTAAATATATACTAAGGCTCCGTATGCTCCATTAAAATTTAATGATACATCATTATAATTATACCCGTTTTGAGAACCAACAATATCACCCATATTAGACCATGTGCTGCCGTTAAATAAATAACTTACAATTTTATTATTGTTCGTTGAATCGGAATCATCAGCATCATTTATCCAAACTGCTACAGCATGCGTAGAATCAGCAAAACTAAGAGATGCTTTATAATTTGCACCTGCTAAATCAGCTATTTTTTCGGGTAAGCCTGTTGGGTTTGTAACCGTCCAAGTGCCTGCTGTGTTATTAATTCCTAAATAATATATATCGGTTGTATTAGCATTTGGGTCTTCTCTTAAAAATGAAATTAGGCCAGTAGTGCCTATACCGGCAGTAACATCAGGTTTTCCATCAGCATAAACGTTAGTTGCGTCGGAAATAGAAGTTTTGTAAATAATGGTATCTGATGCGTTATCATAAATGGCATAGTAAATATCCTGCGCATCAAAAAATTGTAATAACGTTGTACCACTTGGTAAATTAGATACATTGTATTTATTTTGAGACCATGTAATAATTGCATCTCCATTTGCAAACGAAGCTATTTTAGGTGCACTCATTGAGAAATTATTTTCGGATACGATTAAACTATTTCTAAATCCACATTTTGTACTGTCTAATTTTGACATTAATAAAGTTGAAATACCTGTTAATGTGTCTTCTTCCAACCAAACTGTTTTAAGGCTTCCATTACGTGTACTCATGGCCGGTTGTGGCATATATGTAGGCATTTCACTATGCCAGTTGGCTTGAGATGTGTTCATTGTCCCATTTAAAGGTCTAAATCCAAAAGAATTTAAAGCATTTGGAAAACCACCATTAAATGGATATGTGCTATTTCCTGAAGGCCAAAGTTGACCCTTGATAATATCTGTACCTCCTAAAAATTGTTTTGCAATTGGACTAGCTATACCAAAAAATTCTATACTACCTTCTAGCCTTAAATCACCTCCAAACATAGTACTGTCAAATTGTGGTTGGGTTGCAAAATTATGATTTAGTCCCACCCTTCCAATTAAGTCTAAATTACCTTGTGCAGATGCTAACCGTGAAAATAGCAATTTAATATCCGTTCTAATATTAGCCTCTACCCTTGCTGCTACGCCAATTTGTGATGTATCAATACCGAAAATAAATCCGTAATTATTTGTTGAATTATCTTTACCATAATTAGCAGCTAATTTAATTCCACCATCTAACTTTAAGCCAGCTGAAACGCCGATAGTTAATCCCGGAATTGGCAACGGAATTTTAATTTCTGGCGTTCTATATTCAAATAAATTGGCTATTTTTCGGTAACTCGTTTTAAAAACCATATTAAATGTATTATCCAAAGTTACATTAGCTGTAAACCCCCCTGAGGATGTGGTTATACTATCAATTGGGGTTTCTTCCCCAAAAACTTCTAAACTATAATGTAGTTTTTCATTACTGACCGTACTCGTAGCAATAGTAATATCATAGCTAATATCAAACTTCAAATCGTTTTGTTTTAATCCAAATTGCAGGTCACCAATAAATTTTGCACCGGCATCTACTGTTCGAGTAATTTTTTTAATAGGCATTACGGCAGACATTGTTATTACGCTTCCTGTTACTGCTACACTATTTACACTTCCACCATTTATTAACCAATCTGGTTTTGGTTTAACGTCTAAAGTAAATGTTCCTAACACACTTGCTAAATTTGCAGCATCATAAACTTCTATTTTAGACCCAGCATTTAATTACCCCATATCGCAACCATTCCATACATAACTTGTTCCGCTTGGCGAAGTATCTGTATGAGTTGCCAGAGTTGCGGTATTAGCTCCGTTTATGGCATTAAAAACTACGCCACTAGAGTAAGGAGTTCCATTATCAAATGTAAAAACGTTATTTACAGGGCTTATACCTTGAATAAAAGTTCCATTTAAGGATGCTGTAAAAGTTTGTGCAATTGTTAGTTGATTTGTAATCAAAAGAACAACTATAATTTGTAATATTTTTTTCATATTATTTATTTTATTAGGTTAGATAAACTCTATTAATCAAAGGTATAATTATTTTTCACCTGTCAACAATATCGTTGACAGTTTTTTGAAGCTTTAGTCCCATCTTGCTTTTAAGATTAAAGCCATGAAAAAAGAAGAATTTTTAAAAAAACTTGGCAAGCATGTTATTAAAATTAGAACTCAAAAAGGCTGGTCTCAATCGGAACTAGCTAGAAATTGTGATAAAGAACGACAGTCGATAGAACGACTGGAAAATGGAAAAATTAACCCTTCAGCATATTATTTATTGCAAGTTGCTAATGGGTTAGATATTTCTCTTAATGAATTATTTGATTTTTAATATTTATTCTGCTTTTTTAAGTTCAGTATATTTTTCAGTTGTTACTTTACCTGTTTCATCATTGTTTCTTTGCAACATTTATTAAAGGCACTTCTATTTCCTTATTTTTATATATAATAATTGCCCTATTTGGATAAACTGTTTTTATTTCACCTTCCACATTTTTGTATTTTTCAAATGTAAAAAAGACTTTATCCCCAGCTTTAAAATCTGTTTGAATCGCATTATTGAGCGGACGAAGATTATAATGTATTTTTTGTGGCGAAGCTTTATAAATGGCTCCTGAACCGAAATCAAAAAGAAGTCCAACAAATCCTCCCATACAATCTCCTATTAACGCTAACAGTTTTATTTTCCGGCTAAATCTGAATGCTTGGGTTTCATAACCATCAGCTTTAACCTCTATCAATGCATTGTCAATACTTTTTTTCTGAACTTTAATTGTACAGTTACCCGTGCCTGCCAATTCACCGTTGTAATACACTTTGGCTGTTGATGGTATTTCACCTTTTACTTTAATTTTGTCTCTTCTTCCACTAAAAATAAGGGCGCAACTTTGCAGCATCATAGCTGCAATTAACGATACACATACAATTGTTTTTTTCATATTCTTGTTTTATATTGATTCACAAAACAAAGAAAATGAAAGAATTTTACTTAAATGAAGCGACTTTGTTTACGCTTTAATAATGAAAATAAGCGCAGCCAAATTAGAAATAAGCGTTATTTATGGGGGGTATTTTTTTGGAGTAATTTATCCAAAAACTCTTTTTTGTTTCTTTCTGAAACGTCTAAGCGGACGTCGTTTTCTAAAACAACCTGATTACCGTCAATTTTAATGTATTGTTTAATTAAATTTAGATTTACTATGTAGGATTTATGAATACGATAAAAAGTTTGCTCAGGTAATAGTTCTTCAATTAATTTAAGCAATTTACTTGTTATTATTTTTTTACCATTTAATAAATGTACAATCGTATAACTACTATCTGCTTGACAATAAATAATGTCGGATGTTTTAACCATTGTATAGCCTTCATTATCAGGCAAAGCAATTTTATTAAATTCGCTAGGGCGGTTGGTTATGTTTTCAATTAACAATTCTAATCGCTGCTCTTTCAATTCAATCTTTTGTTTGTTTTTATAACGAGCAACGGCTTCTTGTAGTTGTCTAAAATCAATAGGTTTTGTTAAATAATCGAGCGCTGCAATACGGAAGGCTTTAATGGCATATTCTTCGTATGCAGTAGTAAATATGGTACTAAATGAGGGGGTTTTAATTTTATCAAAAAGAGTAAAGCCGTTTCCGCTGGGCATTTCTATATCTAAAAATACTATATCGGGCGAGTGTTCGTTAATTAACGTTATGGCATCAGCAACGTTATTGCCCATTGCTAAAATGCTTACCTCGGGGCAATATGATGTTATTGTTTTCTTTAAACTTTCTCTTGCTTTACTTTCATCGTCAATTATAACAGCGGTTATCATACTTATTAATTTAATGGT
>JAYVDU010000241.1:0-4923 GCA_043749245.1 Bacteroidota bacterium
ACATAGATTACATAGTTCACATAGAATGCTTATTTAACCTATGTTTCCTATGTGCCTATGTTGTTCAAAATGGACTATGTATTAACATAGTTGGTATAATTGGTACATCTCGACTTAGCTCGATGTGAAAAAAAATTATTTGAACTGTTTTTTTTATGATTGGTATTAAACAAATAGAAACATATTATTAATTCGATTATAGAATTGGAAAATAAATTTTAAAACTCATCTCAAAACTTCCCAAAGTACTATACCCATACTTACCGATACATTAAACGAATGTTTCGAACCAAACTGAGGAATTTCAATACACACGTCGCTTTGATTGATAATAGGCTGTTCTACACCATAGACCTCATTACCAAAAATAAATGCCAAAGGTTTTTCTGGTTTTTGAAATTGATTCAGCATCACCGAATTTTTTGTTTGTTCCACTGATGCAATATAATAACCTTCTTCTTTTAAATGATCAAATGCTTCTTGTGTTGTTTTAAAATACTTCCAGGCAACGGTTTCGGTAGCACCTAACGCGGTTTTCGCAATATCTTTATTAGGAGGAGTACCCGTAACGCCGCATAAATAAATGGCTTCTAATAAAAAAGCATCAGCAGTTCTAAATGCTGAACCTACATTATTTAAACTACGAATATTGTCTAATACTAATATGATTTTATTTTTTTTAGAAGCTTTAAATTCTTCCGAACTCAATCTTCCTAAATCGTGCATGCTTAATTTTTGGTTCATAGTACTAATGCTCTAACTCTTCTAATTTCTTTGCTAAGATACGCATACCATCTACTGCTGTTGTTTTAATATGAACCAAATTTTTAATATAATCTAAATTAAAATCGCTAGGATCTATTAAATACCGTTGAGTGTGAGTGGATGTCACATGAATTAAATTAGCTGCAGGATACACATTCAAAGACGTTCCAATCGTAATAAAAATATCGGCACCTTCTGCCAAAGCTACAGCAGCGTCCATTTCGGGAACATCTTCGCCAAACCATACTATATGTGGCCGAAGCTGTGATCCGTTTTCACATACATCTCCAACCTTTATTTCCGAACCGATAATTGGATAAATTAAATGAGAGTGATCTGTGCTTCTGCTTTTTACAATTTCTCCATGTAAATGCAATACTTTTTTAGAACCTGCTCGTTCATGTAAATCATCAATGTTTTGAGTAATAACCTGAACATCATATTTTTGTTGCAATTGAGCAACCAACAGATGAGCTTCATTTGGAATGGCCTCTATAACTTGTTTGCGACGTTGATTGTAAAAATCTAACACCATTGGCATGTTACGTTTCCAGGCATCAAAGGTTGCTACGTCTTCTATTTTAAATTCTTCCCATAAGCCATTTGTATCTCTAAAAGTTTTGATACCACTTTCCGCGCTCATACCAGCTCCTGTAAAAACAACTATCTTTTTTTTCTTCATGATTGACTCAAAAATAAACTTTAAACAAACAACTAACAATAGCAAATATTCGTTTAGCTTATTTTAAATTTACAGAAAAAACAACAACTTATGAAATTTTTTATTGATACCGCAAACTTAGCACAAATTAAAGAAGCCCAAGACTTAGGTGTTTTAGATGGCGTAACTACTAACCCCTCATTAATGGCTAAAGAAGGCATTAAAGGACAAGGGAATATTTTAAAACACTATGTAGATATTTGTAACATTACTACAGGTGATGTGAGTGCTGAAGTCATTGCAACTGATTATGCTGGTATGGTGCGTGAAGGCGAAGCATTAGCTGATTTACACGAACGCATTGTTGTGAAAATTCCAATGATCAAAGATGGTATCAAAGCAATTAAATATTTCTCTGATAAAGGAATTAAAACAAATTGTACGTTAGTCTTTTCTGCCGGACAAGCCTTATTAGCAGCCAAAGCAGGCGCTACTTACGTATCTCCTTTTGTTGGTCGTTTAGATGATATTAGTCAAGATGGTATGGAATTAATAGCTGACATCCGCATGATTTATGATAATTATAATTACGAAACTCAAATTTTAGCAGCATCTGTTCGTCACCCTTTACACATCATTCAATGTGCTAAATTAGGCTCTGATGTGATTACCGCGCCTTTATCAGCAATTATAGCTCTTTTAAATCATCCATTAACTGACAAAGGATTAGCTCAGTTTTTAGCTGACGCCGCAAAATAATTAGTATCAGCAAGAAAACTCCAATCCAACCACACCTGCTCGCTCAATTTGACACTGGCAAATTGCCGTGTTATGCTCGAGTTAAAAATCGTCATTTGCGAACAGCAAACTTCCATTATTTATACCGCTGGAGCGGTATCGTAGGCCTCGAACTTGAATCTTTCTTATCTGACTCTAAAGTCTCTTACAACAATTATAGAATTTCAAAACCCATTAAGCTTTAAAGTTTAATGGGTTTTGTTTTTTTAGTGCAATAAAATAATTGATTAGAAAAACTAGATAAAAGGCTTTACATATAAACTACTACATACGTTGGTAGTAGTGCGGTAGGCTTTGCTAAATCGGTGTGAAATCCTAGTTTTTCTGGTGGAGTTGAAGCGTGGCATGTGTGAAGAAAAACGGATTTGGCGATTTAGCTTGACTTTTGTTTCTTTTGGTTAAGCAAAAGAAAAAATAGAAACAAATTTTTTAAGATAACTTTACTTAATAGAAAGACTCATATTAAGCAGCTCCGTAGTAGTCTTCCAATTACGCGTAGTGGCTGATACTTTTAGTTTGTTTTCAAAAAAAATATTAGTAAGCTTCGTATTACCATATCCATTTGGGCAATATAAATAAATGGCTTTATCAGAAATGATATATTCATCGTTGCCAAAATCACCTGTTATTTTCGCTATGTCGGCTTGCTTAGGTTTTTGAGACAAAAACGTGACGTGCAATAAATTAATATCGTAATGCTTCTCAATAATAAACGGATTATTTTTATGAATTTTTGCTATTTCCTTTTGTAACTTAACAATAATAGGTACTTCAAAGGCAAAGATTTCTGTTATTTTTTTAGAGATCATCTCTTCTAATAGCGTTGAATCTGTTTGTTTGGCTTGAAAAACAACATTGCCACTTTGTATGTATGTTTTCACATTCTTAAAACCTAAGTCTTCGTAAAGCTTAGTTAAGGCTTGCATTTTAATCAATTTATGTCCGCCAACATTGATGCCTCTTAATATCGAAATATATGTTTCCATTATTATTTTATGTTACAAAGATCTATCGTTTCTAATCCCACATTAAATAAAGCATCCATACAACTTACCTGGGGTATAAAGCCTAGTTTATCAGCAAATACTTGGTAATAGGGCGTTTGATTGATTTTTTTATTTAATAAACTCTGTGGATATTCTCTTAAATCTTTACTATCAGTTGGATTTAAAACAAATTCGTTGGTAAATACAATTTCTTTTTTGATTCTTAAAATATGCAAAACCGTTTGTAATAGTTGCGTATTAAAATCAATTAATAAATCAAACTTGGTATTGTAAAAAGGCTTAAACTCATATTCAAAAAATTCAAAATAAGGCGAGCTTTTATAAGCGCTTGTAATAGACCGCCAATGCTGTTGTTGCCAGTTTTCGGCATAAGAAATACGCTTGTTACCAATCAATTCTTTTTCTGCACTTTTTAATAAGGGAATAGAAAGTGTTAGTTTTCCATTAGAGGTTAATATATCACAACGGTTACGGTTTGTTTGTTTAACAAAATGCTCCTGTTGTTCTATGTAAATAGTATCAGCATTTAATACCTCCGAAAGGTATGTTAAATCAGGTAAATACGCTGATGAGATTAAAATTGATGTTGTTGTTGAACTCATTTTATTATTTTATACCCATCAATAAACGACCCCAACGAATACCTGCACCATATAATTTATCTTTTGAAAAAACAATACGAGTAGCTTTTCCAATAATATGGTCTTCGGGTACAAATCCCCAATGACGGCTATCTTGAGAGTTATGGCGATTATCACCCATCATAAAATAATAGTTTTGTTTGAACGTATACGATTTGACAAACTGATGATTAATGAAAATAGAATCGTTTTTAATCTCTAACGTATTGTCTTCGTATATGGAAATGATACGCTCAAATAAACATAAATTCGTAGAGTCTAATTGGACACTATCTCCTTTTAGAGGAATTTTTAAAGAACCATAATTGTCTACATTCCACTTATAGTGGGCATTATAAGGAAATACAAATTCATCCCACATTTCTTTCTTCTCATTATTTTCTACTACTTCCGAAATAAATGTTTTGCTCTTAAGCGTATCTACTAAAGCTTGAGTTAAGGTAAAGGAGTAATCATTATTATCAGATATTTTACCGCCCTCACGTAATTGATAATGCGCTATAAAAGCTGAATCTAAGGGCGTTTCAGATTTTAGGTGGTAATTAAACTGTAATGTTTGTTCCTCATCTATTAATTTATTATTCACATACACTAAGCCATCTACTATTTTAAAACTATCACCCGCAATGGCTACACAGCGCTTTACAAAGTAGGTGCGGTGATCAACAGGGAATTCATCTTCTTGAGGGAAATTAAAAACAACCACGTCGTTATTCTCCACATCCGGACTTCCAAATAAACGAACATAAGGCAATGATAGTAAAGTGGAATATAATGTTTGATTAATGAATGGAATACTTAAGATGGTTTTTGGTAAACGGGGTCCGTATGATAACTTATTAATGTACATGAAATCGCCCGTCAATAGTGATTTTTCCATGGAAGGGGAATTAACCGACGAAATTTCAAAAACAAAAGTACGAATAACAAGTACGCAAAATAATGAGATGCCAATCGCTTTAAGCCATTCTAAGATTATTTTTTTATGTGACGCTAGTTTTTTCAAAATTGTATTTGTACTGTAAAGATATTTTTATTTTTTGATAATTTT
>JAYVDU010000242.1:0-4906 GCA_043749245.1 Bacteroidota bacterium
TATTATTTTAGGTATTCTGAGCCTTAAAATGGCTCAAAATTGTTATATTCGCAAGGTAAATTGTGAATAATGACGACTTTAACTAAAAAAATACAAATGGTTGACTTAAAAAGTCAATACCAAAAAATAAAAACCGAAGTAGATGCAGGAATTCAGGAAGTTTTAAATACTACTGCGTTTATTAATGGTCCAGCTGTAAAAGAATTTCAAACAGATTTAGAAAAGTATTTACAAGTCAAACATGTCATTCCATGCGCTAATGGAACGGATGCTTTGCAAATTGCGATGATGGCGTTAGATTTAAAGCCAGGCGATGAAGTGATTACTGCAAGTTTTACGTATGTAGCAACTGCCGAAGTTATAGGCTTATTAGGCTTAACACCTGTATTGGTGGATGTGTATCCTGATACATTTGATATTGATATTGAAGCCGTTGAAAAAGCGATTACTCCCAAAACAAAAGCAATTGTTCCGGTACATTTATTTGGACAATGTGCCGATATGGAACGTATTATGGCTTTAGCAAAAAAACATAATTTATATGTGATTGAAGACGTGGCTCAGGCTATTGGTGCAGATTACACATTTTTGGATGGGAAAAAAGTAAAAGCAGGAACCATTGGAACAGTTGGTTGCACCTCCTTTTTTCCAAGTAAAAATTTAGGTTGTTATGGAGATGGGGGCGCAATGTATACCAACGATGATGCATTAGCGAAGAAGTTGCGTATGGTAGCTCATCATGGACAAAGCGTACAATATGTGCATGATGTGTTAGGTGTTAATTCTCGTTTAGATACCATACAAGCCGTGGTATTGAAAGTAAAATTAAAACATTTAGATGAGTATGCTGCAGCTAGAAATAAAGCTGCTGATTATTATGATAAAGCATTAGCGAATCATCCAAAATTAAAAACGCCTGTAAGAGTAAAAAATTCGACGCACGTATTTCATCAATATACTTTACAGTTAAACGGCGTTGACAGAACTAAATTAAGAGAACAATTAGCTGAGCGCGGTATACCTGCTATGATCTATTACCCAATTCCTTTACATGAACAAAATGCCTATAAAAGCGATCGATTTAAGAAAGGCGATTTCCCAGTAACAGAAAAATTATGCGCTACTGTTTTGTCGCTTCCTATGCATACAGAAATGGATGAAGAAGCGCTAACGTATATTTGTACAAACTTATTAGAATTAGTAAAATAGTTTTATGGAAAGTGAACTAACATTGAACGAAGATTTTTTAAGAGCGGATGATTTAATTAGAGATAATAAAATTTCAGAAGCTTTAAAGCTATTAGAATCAATCATTTTGGAAGACCCAGGTTTTGGTAAAGCTCATAACCATATTGGTTGGATATATGAAACAAAACTCAAGGAAAATAAAAAAGCCGAACTTCATTACATACAAGCAATAAAGTCTGATGTAGGTTATACAGCGTCTTCAATCAACTATGCTTATTTTCTTTCTAACCAAGGTAGGTTTGATGACTTAAATTTACATCTTGAAAAATCATTAAAAATAAGCGGCATTAATAAATCCGTTATCTATAATGAATATGGGATTATGTATGAGTTAAACGGTAATTATAAAGAAGCCGTGAAAGCTTTTAAATTGGCCATACAATTTTGTTTGGACGCTAAAATAATTGAAACATACGATGCAAATATTAAACGTTGCAAAAATAAAACTGGATTTTTTAAATCTTTTTTTTGGTAACAAATTGATAATAATATAAAATTATAAAATATGAAAGTAGCAATTGTAGGAACAGGATACGTAGGATTAGTAACAGGTACATGCTTTGCCGAGGTAGGCATGGATGTGACTTGCGTAGACATTGATCAAAATAAAATTGATAATTTACATAAAGGGATATTGCCAATATATGAACCAGGCTTGGATGAAATGGTAACTCGTAACGTGCAAAAAAAACGCTTACATTTTTCTACATCTCTACAAGAAAGTATCCAAGGAGCCGAAGTCGTTTTTATTGCAGTAGGTACTCCTCCTGATGAAGACGGGTCTGCTGATTTAAAATATGTATTAGCAGTTGCTTCAAGTGTAGGAGAACACATGCAGCATCCTTTAGTGATAGTAACTAAAAGTACTGTACCGGTAAGTACTGCCGAAAAAGTTAGAAAAGCGTTGCAAACACAATTAGATAAGCGTGGTTCTAAATTAGATTTTTATGTGGCATCAAATCCTGAATTCTTGAAAGAAGGCGCTGCCATTGAAGATTTTATGAGGCCTGATAGAATTGTAGTTGGTGTAGACAGACCTGAAGCTGAAGAGTTAATGCGTAAATTATATAAACCATTTTTAATGAACGGACATCCTATTTATTTTATGGATATTCCTTCTGCCGAAATGACTAAATACGCTGCTAATGCCATGTTAGCTACTAAAATTAGTTTTATGAATGATATCGCTAATCTTTGTGAAATTATGGGAGCTGATGTAAATATGGTACGAAAAGGCATAGGAAGCGATACGCGTATTGGAACGAAATTTATTTATCCTGGTGTTGGATATGGAGGAAGTTGTTTTCCGAAAGATGTGAAGGCATTGATTAAAACAGCTAAAGAAAATAAATACGATATGCGTATTTTAAATGCGGTTGAAGAGGTGAATGAAAGTCAAAAAGAAGTATTGTTTGATAAAGTGAAGGCTCATTTTAAAGGAGATTTAAAAGGAAAGAAATTTGCGTTATGGGGCTTATCTTTTAAACCAAAAACAGATGATATGCGCGAAGCACCATCATTGGTTATCATTGAAAAATTATTGAAAGAAGGAGCTAGTGTTGTGGCTTACGACCCAGTAGCTATGCATGAAGCAGAGCGTACCTTAGGTAAAACCATCGAGTATTCGACTGATATGTATGATAGTTTAAATGGAAGAGATGCGTTATTAATAGTAACAGAGTGGCCGGAATTTAGAGCGCCTGATTTTGACGAATTAAGTAAACGTTTAACTCAGAAAACGTTATTTGATGGCAGAAATATTTTTGACCCACAGGATATGAAAAAATTAGGTTATAGTTATTACTGCATTGGAGTAAAAACTAATTAATATAAGTTAAATTAAATAACAATAATCTTGAGGTTTCAATTTGAAACCTCAAGATTATAATGAAAATAGAAGTGGATATTCAACTTATACAAAAAAAAATATTTATAATTCGTGGTCAGCGAGTAATGCTAGATAAGCATCTCGCTGAAATGTATGGAGTGCCAACAAAATCAATAAACTTAGCAGTAAAAAGAAATATAAAACGTTTTCCAAGTGATTTTATGTTTCAATTATCTAAAGAAGAAAACGAATCTTTAAGGTTTCAAATTGAAACCTTAAAGAGAGGAGTGCATTCTAAATATTATCCTTATGCATTCACAGAGCATGGTATTACTATGCTTTCAAGTATATTAAAAAGTGAAACAGCTATAAACGTAAATATTGCAGTAGTAAGAGCTTTCATTTTTCTAAAACAATACAATTCCGACATAAAAGTACTTCAACACAGAATACAAGAATTAGAATCAAAATTTAATAAAAAAATAGACAATATCAATGAAGTAATAGAGTTTCTATTAACAGATCCTCCTCAAAAGCAAAAAGTAAAAAAAGAAATAAGAACTAAAATAGGATATAAACTTCCTTTAAAATCAAAAAAATAATATGAGTCAAAAAAGAATATTAATTACAGGAGCAGCAGGATTTTTAGGATCACATTTGTGCGATCGTTTTATTAAGGAAGGAATGGATGTGGTTGCTATGGATAACTTGGTAACAGGCGATTTAAAGAACATCGAACATTTATTCAAATTACCTCAGTTCGAATTTTATCATCACGATGTTAGTAAATTTATTCATGTACCGGGTAATATCGATTACATCTTACACTTTGCATCTCCGGCAAGTCCGATTGATTATTTAAAAATTCCTATTCAAACATTAAAAGTTTCTTCTTTAGGAACGCATAACGTTTTAGGGTTTGCGCGTGTAAAAAAAGCAAGAGTATTAGTTGCTTCAACAAGCGAAGTATATGGCGATCCATTTGTTCACCCTCAAACAGAGGAATATTGGGGAAATGTAAATCCTGTTGGACCTCGTGGTTGCTACGATGAAGCTAAACGTTTTATGGAAGCCTTAACCATGGCGTATCACGAAACACATGGATTAGAAACACGCATCATTCGTATTTTTAATACGTATGGCCCTAAAATGAGATTAAATGATGGACGTGTGTTGCCTGCCTTTATTGGACAAGCATTGCGTGGCGAAGATTTAACGATGTTTGGCGACGGAAGTCAAACACGTAGTTTTTGTTTTGTTGATGATTTAGTAGAAGGTATTTACCGTTTATTGATGAGCGATTATCATTTGCCTGTAAATATTGGCAATCCGGATGAAATTAGTATTAAAGATTTTGCCGAAGAGATTTTAAAATTAACCGGTTCAAATCAAAAATTAATTTCATTGCCTTTACCTAAGGATGATCCTAAACAACGCAGACCTGATATTACTAAAGCAAAAGCCTTATTGCATTGGGAACCGAAGGTGAATCGTGCTGAAGGTTTAAAAATCACTTACGAATATTTTAAAACCTTAAGTAAAGAAGAATTAAATAAAACAGAACACCGTAATTTAGAAACCTTAAATAAATAATTCTGTTACGCCACTATAATATAATTGTAAAAGGAAAAGTTCAGCGTGTCGCATTTAGAGTGTGGGCACAGGCAACAGCGCAAAAATTACAACTCACAGGCTTAGTAAGAAATTTACATAATGGCGATGTGTATATTGAAGTAGAAGGTGAGGAGGATAATATAAATCTGTTAATTGATTGGTGTTATGTTGGCTCTCCCTTATCTAAAGTAACTGAGGTAAATGCCGAAGAACAGC
>JAYVDU010000243.1:0-4900 GCA_043749245.1 Bacteroidota bacterium
GGCCGTTTTGAAAAACAAAAATAAAAAATTAATATTTAATTTGCAATTTAACACAGAATCTATGTGGTTTGGACTATTTATATATTATGATTGATATAATTAGAGTTTATAGTAGTAAGTGTTTATGGGTCTTTGCGAGTGTTCCTTTAAGGCGCAATCTCATACTTAGCATTGTTTAAGATTGTTTCGTGCCTGGCAATGACGCAAACACAACAAAATAAAATAACTCTATAACAGGCTAACATACTTGATGTTTTTTTATAAAACTCAGTGTCCTCATTTTCTCTTTAACTCGGTGTTAAAAATTACTTACGACTCAACTTCATCACCACATAAGGCTCTGGCACGGGCAATTCGCTGATACAATATTTCAGTTTATCAAGTATTTCAGATGGATAATTCGTTACGATTGTAAAACCTAAAGGTTCGAAAAACTCCGGAATAATACATACTAAATAAATAGGTTGTAAAGATAATTCAACACTCGCTAACGTTAATGTTTTGGCAATACCTTGATGGCGAGAGGCTTGTATAATACCTAAAGAACAAAATTCATCGCAACCTATGTGCTTACGGATTCTTCCAAAGCCAACAATGTCATTTTGTAATTTAGCAACCAGAAATTGTTGAACCTGTAAATCACGGTTATCTAAATCAAACAACTGAATATGTCGTTTAATAAAATCGAAATCCTGTTCGATTGCCTTGGTAATTCTTATATGAGGGTTATGTAACAAAAGCTAACAAATATACAAATAGAGACTTATACACCTAATAGTACTTTTTATTTGGAGTAACTCATGCGGCTCAACGGAATTTTTTTTCCATTCTTTAAAAGAGCGATATAGGTATTTTTTTCTAGGGGTTCAATTTTGGTTAACTGTTGTAGATTAATTTTGTATAACAAGTATTATCGTCACTCCCTTTCCAATGACCGTTTCGATCATGTTTAAAAAAAATATTTTTTTGCTTGCGGCGAGGTTTCATTATAGTAAACACACCAACTATACTAATTAAAATCGGCCACATCACACGTTTGATGACCATGTCAGGATAGAGATCACCTAATAAAAACGTACCGCCAATCAGTATTAAAAAAAACCACATGGCTTGTTTGAAATTATGTTTGATGCCAACAGTTATACAAACACCTATTAAAAATGTTTTCCATGTAAACAAGCATTCAGGTAAAGCAACGCCTAATTCTCGCGTTAAAAATAAAGAGCCGATAATCACAATAAAAACGCCGCTTGAAATTTTACCACGACGATGACTTTTTTTCATATTTGAACAAACAGTGTTTTGTTCTGAATTTGATGATTGATTTATATTTTCCATTTGAGTTGTTAATTTTTTTTGTAAAAGTAGAATTGTTATCGCCGTTAAACAATAGCAATTAGGCGGGGTTTAAGCCACATTCGGTGAACGTTACCTAACAGGCGGTTAATGGTTTTAATGATTCTATGATTGGGTTCCTTCATAATTCACATTTGAATAGTCAATCGACTGGAACTTGCCTGCCCTATACAAGTTCATATCGAGAAGTCATCTTATTGGTGTTCTAGATGCTATTTTTGCAAGAGACAGGCTAAAATAACTCGAACAGGCATGGAATTACGAATGAAATATTAATGTTGAAAATACTCAACTATATTAAGCAAAAAGTCTTTGCAAATAGTGGTGTTTTAACCAATAAACTTTGTATTTTTGTTAAAATACAAAACACAAACTCATGCAAAAACAATACGACGTAATTATTGCCGGTGGCGGTTTAGCTGGCTTAACCCTATCCATTCAATTAAAACAAGCAAATCCTGATATTTCTGTTTTAATATTAGAAAGCAGAGATAAAGCAGCGCCAATAGGAGCGCACAAAGTAGGCGAATCGACCGTTGAATTAGCCACGCATTATTACAGAGAAGTATTGGGCTTGAAAGATTATTTAGAAGAATTTGAATTACCTAAACATGGTTTACGATTCTTTTTTACAGATGGAAAAAAAGATGAATTATCCAATCGTGTTGAATTAGGACCACGCCTTAAACTCCCCGTGCCAAGCCACCAATTAGACAGAGGTACCTTTGAAAATTATTTAGAAAAACACACCAAATCCTTAGGTACTGATTTTGTTTTAGCTGCGCGTGCCAAAGACGTTAATTTTAACATTAACGATGAAGGGTTACACGAAGTCATATATGCACACGAACGTGAAGATAAAAAAGCAATAGGTAAATGGGTTGTAGATGCTACAAGTCGTATTAGCCTATTGAAGCGCAAACTGGGCTTTGCCAAAGAAGCGCCTCATAATGTGAATGCCGTGTGGTTTAGAGTAAAAGGCGTAATTGACATTGATGATTGGAGCACAAACGAAAAATGGAAAACATTTTTAGCGCCAAAATTACGTTATCTCAGCACAGTGCATTTTATGGATAAAGGTTATTGGTTATGGATTATTCCATTGGGTTCAAAAAATACGAGCATAGGCATTGTTGCCGATGAAGACATCCATCCATTTGAGACAATCAATACTTACGAGAAAGCATTGAAATGGGTAGAAAAGCATGAGCCTCAAGCCTTGAAACATGTGTGTCCGCCTAAAGAAGACTTAATGGATTTCAGAATCTTAAAACATTTTGCTCACGATAGCGGCCGTATTTATTCGGCTGACAGATGGGCTGTAACAGGCGAAGCCGGCGCGTTTCTAGATCCTTTCTATTCGCCTGGTAGTGATTTTATTTCGTTGAACAATACCTGGTTAAGCGATTTGATTTTAAGAGATAAAAAAGGTGAAGATATTTCGGTGCGTGCGCAAATCTATGAACAAACGCATTTGTCATGGTTCACAAGCTGGTTGCCAATTTATCAGGATAAATATAAATTGATGGGAAGCGCTCAAATTATGGTAGTGAAAATATTTTGGGATTGGGCTATATACTGGTCGGTGCCATGTTTATTATTTACAAATAATGGCTTCACGGATTTAAAAGTATTGAAAGAATTATTTGTTTCCGAAAAAAGTTTAGGACGTCAATTCGGAAAATTAAATAAAGCAGTACAAGATTTATTTTTAGATTGGTTACCACACGAAAACAAAACATTTAATAACCGTTACATTGATCCATTGGATTTGGATTACTTAAAAAAATTCCAAAGAGGTATAGATACGATGCATGGCTTAACAAACATTGTAGCCGTAGTTGCTGAAAACATGCATGTTTTAGAAAACGTGGCTGCAGAAGTATTCCGCTTGGTAAGTCATCAAGTAAATGGAACAGATTTAGATATTAAAGTTGATCCATACATTATGGATTTAAAAATTCCGTATCAAGAAGAAGATCATGTGAATGGCTTATTGGTAGATGATGCCATACAGGCCGACGTTGCAAAAACCTGGTTTTATAATGAAGAGATGATTGAGGCTTAAGGCTTGTTAAAATGACTGCATCATTAACAAAATATTGGATTTCTTTTTATACTTTCTTTTGCTTGACCAAAAGAAACAAAAGTCAAGGATCCCGATACATCGGGACCATATTTTATTTTTACACGCACCAAAAGCCCGCACACTATTTGCTATAAAAACAAAATTTCGCTCCGTTCGTCCACAGCCACCGCACTATTACCAACGTATGAGTTCGTTTATTAAACTCAATTAAAATGTATAAGAACTTTTTAAAATAACAAAATGAAAAGCAGGTTAGCACTCTTATTATTAATTGTAGTATCAGTGTCGTGTAAAAAAACGCCAACCGTTAATCAGACGGCGGTTGATGATGGCATTATTAAGCAGTACATCTCCGACCATCAATTAAATGCAACTGCTACAGGCTCTGGTTTGTATTATGTGATTAAAACAATTGGTACAGGCGCTAACCCAGCGGCTAACTCAACAGTCAATGTTATTTATAAAGGTTATTTTACTAGCGGAAGCGCCTTTGACCAAAGCAGTGCATCCGGATTAAGTATTAGTTTAAGTTCCGTTATACAAGGATGGCAAGAAGGTATTCCTTATTTTAAAAAAGGCGGAGGTAAAGGAATTTTATTAATCCCATCAGCTCTAGGCTACGGTGCACAAGCAAGCGGAAGTGTTCCTGCTAATTCGGTTTTGATTTTTGATATTACGTTGCAGTGATGATTGTTATACAGTCATTACTTTTTAATTGGTAAAAGCAAATTTTCAGTAATTCAATGAAAAACAATATAACCTGTTGCCACGGACTTGTAGTCCGTAACTTACTTGCACGCCATTAACGTTTTATAACCCGAGCCGTTCTGAAGCATTTACGCGAACATAGATAAAAGCTACGCTCGATTTTACGTATAGAAAAATAGCGTTAATAATCCTGGGGTAATTATATCTTTATAGTTAAAATAATGCAACAACGTAAAAAATAATTAAACGGATTTTAAACATATTCATAAAAGTAACCGCAGGATTAGCCACGCAAAAGACTTACACACAATCCAGCGGAGCAGGGTATAATTTTATTATTTATTCAATGGAAATACATTAAAAAATCATGAAAAAACTTAAATACTCCAAATCTCTTTTATTTTCACTAATTTATTCTTTAATTGGGCTTATTAGCTTACTTGGAACAATGAAGGGGTCTCCTATTAATAATGATATTTTTTTTTTAGGAATATTAATATGCTTTCCAATTGACTTTATTAGTTTTGCTCTTTTATTTACTAATGGAATATCTGTATGGGCTGTTTTATTAATACAAACTATTACCTTTTTTGTTTTATGGAAAATCGTAACTAAAATTTTCAGTCACACTAAAAAACCCATAATAACAGTAGACTTTAAAGATAAAGCCAATTCTGATGGTAACCCACCGACCAAATACATCTAGGCTTTACTCACAGTATACCATACCCACTGCACCAGCTATCG
>JAYVDU010000244.1:0-4897 GCA_043749245.1 Bacteroidota bacterium
GTGGTTATTTCTGCGACCGATTATTTTCCTTTTGGCATGGCGATAGACAGTAGGAGTTATACATCCTCATTGTATCGTTACGGTTTTAATGGAAAGGAAAACGATAAAGAAACGGGGGAGGAGGATTATGGTATGAGGATGTATGACCCGCGAAACCCAACTTTTTTGAGTATTGATCCGATTGCAAAAAAATATCCTGAGCTTTCACCTTATGCTTTTGCAAGCGGAAACCCAATTTGGGCAGTTGATTTAGATGGAATGGAACGTTTTATTATTACATCTCAATTTGAAAATGGAAAGGTTAATACACGTGCTATTTTTAAAGTCGTTAGACACGAAGGCAATAATAATAATGGATTTGATTATGCTTGGATTGGCAACCTTCCTAATACACCTAATAACAACGTATTAAGACAAACTTATGATAGATGCGGAATTTTAATAAGTTCAACAACTTCTGAAAAATTAACTTCTGAAGAAATAAATAAACTATCTCCTCAAGTTAATGTTACTGCTATTAAAGAATCAAAGTCAATTAACCAGAATGAGTATAATTTATTAGTATCCTCTGTTCCTGCTCCACCTCCGCCTACTACTACTATAGCTAACAATACAGTCAATGTTCAGAACAATAATAACGTTACTAACTCAAGTAATCAAATAAATTTCATACAAGGTACCCCCCAATATGCTACGGCTGCAGATCAAAATTCTGTTGCCGGATTATTAAGGCGAAATCAAATTCCAGGTAATGCTAATACTAGAATTGACGACCACACTTTGTCAAGATCACAAGTCTCTACAGTTGTAAATATCACTATTAACACCACCAGACAAGCTACGTCGAATGGCGCACAACAATTGATGATGGATAGGTTTAATCTAATAAAAAATACTTTGCAAAACACTTACTCAGGAATACAGGTGAGACTTTATGCAATTAATTATGGAAAAACAGAAGCAAGTATGGGTGGCTCTCCAAATTTAATAAATTTTAATGTTCGTTCAAATACACGTACAACCACAACAACAACCATTACAAATCAACAACAAATAGTAACCCCATGCAAAAATTAATACTCTCTATAACTATTGTTTTTGTATTTACATTTTTTGGATCTTGTTCAAAAATGATTACTTCAACTTCCAAATCGGAAAGTGCTTGTGATTGCATGACCATTAACACCCTAATAAAAAAGTGTGTAGTAAAAAATTCTGACGAACACTTGAGGGCAGAGGGTCAATGTTTTAAATTAAATAAACCATTTAAATTTACCGTAGTAAATCCTAAGACATTTGATGTAGATACTATTAATATTACTTTCATTAAAATAGATAATTGGCTAATATTTGATTCTGTACAAAATAAAACTATCAAACAATTTTATACTAAATCTGATAGTGCAGATTGCTACAACATACTATTGAGTAAATAATTAAATTAAACTTGTGACTAATTTTTTGGAAAAAGATAAGTGAGCTGCTCCTCAAATTTCGAAAAAAAGCAGCAAAAAGATAAGTGTTAAAAATGGTTTTTAAACCACCCAGCAATGAAAAATTTGTTTTTATGGGTCTTAATGGCGGGAAGTAGTTTTTGGGCAAATGCGCAGGCGCAGATTGTGGTGGCATGGTATTATCAAGAATGGAGCATCACGCAAGATAGCCTAAATTATAAATACAACACAGGCACTAATCAGCTTCAGTATATTACGGACAATGTTGCAAATAATGTTTCGACAACGGATATAGATAATCAAAACCCGAACAACTATATTTATGATAAGTCAGGTAATATGGTAGCGGATAACAGTCAAAGTATGTCTGTCTCTTGGTCGCCGTACGGAAAAATATTAACCAACACAAAAGCTGGTGGTGCGAACCTAACTTTTGGTTATAACGCGATGCAGCAAAGAGTACTCAAAAGAGTGGTTGTGGCGGGTGATACAACACGCACGTATTACATCAGAGATGCGCAAGGCAACACGATGGGGGTTTATACACGACACAACGATTCTGTTACTTGGCGCGAGCAGTATATTTTTGGTAGTAGTAGGCTTGGTTTGTATAGGGCTGATACTTTGGTGAATAAAGGTTTACTCTCAATTTCCAAACTGTACGAAGGCAAACGAAACTACGAACCGACGAACCATTTGGGCAATGTGATGGCGGTGATTAATGATAGAAAAACTGACAGTTTAAGTGGAACAACGAAGGTGGGTTTTAATGCAGTGGTTATAAGCGCGACAGACTATTACCCGTTTGGTATGGCGATAGACAGCAGGAGCTATACGTCATCGCTCTATCGGTATGGGTTTAATGGAAAGGAAAATGATAAAGAAACGGGGGAGCAGGATTATGGTATGCGTTTTTATGACAGTAAAGTTCCACATTTTTTGAGCGTTGATCCATTATTTAAGAAATATCCACAATATTCGCCTTATATTTTTGCGGGTGATAATCCAATAATGGCAGTTGACTTAGACGGTGCAGAACCACTTCAAAAAGTAAAAGATAATCAATATGAAAAAATTGATATTTTGGCAAATTATGGTGATTATCATAAGACAGGGCATAATTATTTTGCAATTAAAGCCTCTGCAGATATGTATTGGTACATTAGAGTTACAACAAGCAGTACTACTTATAGTGATAAAACTTTTGAGTATTGGGATGGTCATAATTATGTGCCTTATATCCCAAGTGGTTATTCTGATGGAAAAGAAGCTTTTAAAAGCACAGTCTCAACTACTGGGAAATTTGGACTATATACTGAGGCTGCCATTCAAACAACAGTTAATTTGTCAGCGACTTATTTAAGTGGGGGTATTTTTGCAGAAGCAACAGGAACGGCGAGATTTGCAACTGGCTTTAAGGATATTTTCGAAAATGGTCTTAAAAGTAAAGTTACGTGGGGTATAATAGGAGTTAAATTAACATCTGCTGGTGCTGATGCATCTGTACAATATGGTCTTAATGGCAATGATTGGGAAAAAGTGAGTATCTTAAGCCCTTTATCCCAAGCTATTCTAACTAATCCTTTTATGAGTTCTCTAAGTGGAAGTTTTACTACTTTATCTTACAATGATATAAAAAATAGGAATCCAGAAACTAGTTTGTATCAACAGTTAGCAGGCAATTCAGTTTTAAATCTAAATAAATCTACTGAAAGAAGTGCAGGAATTTTTTACGGTGGTATAGGAAACTATTTAAGCGGTAAAGTTCTAAATTTAGGTATAAAATTAAATAATGGTCATATACTTTTCCCCAGTACAACTTTAAATTTCACTTCCAATACATTTACAAATGCAGGTGGAAATGTAATTTCAAATAAATTGCAAATGGAAAATGAATTTAAAAAATATGGAGAAAAATCAAATTAATTCAATTTTTATGAACAAAAAGAATATTAAATATGTCTTTTTTAGCTTTTTAGCTTATATATTTATTAAAGGAGGTTATGATAATTGTAAGTATGAAAAAAAGCTGTTTGAAAACAAAGCGTTTACTAGAGGCTTGGTAACAGATTGTGCATTTTTAACAAGACCTATTGATAGTGAGATTGAGTTTGAATTTACAGTAAATAATCAAAAAATAAGCTCTCGTGAGCATAAAGGGTGGTTTAACGGAATATGCGATAGTGTAAAGAATAAAACTTTTCCTGTGGTTTATTCTCCAAAATCGCCTCATATTTGTCATATATTATTTTATAATAGAGATTTTCAAGACTATAATTTAAGTGACGAGGAAGCAAAAAAAATTATGAGGCAATAAGCTTGAGCTGCTCATCAAGCTTTGGGTTAAAAGTAATAAGAGATAAGTGTTAAAAAAGCAAAACGAGTAAAAATTTTACTTTGGTTCTGCAAAACGTTCATTGACATTTAGGGAAAAAACATAAAATAAGTGTAAAAGTAAAGTAGCTTTTGCACAATGCAACGTGCGTAGGTTTTAAAAATTAAACGCACTCAGTGTTTTTTGCAAACACTGAGTTCGTTTTCAAAAAATAATTTGTGCGTGTTTAAGAATCTAATGTGACAAAAGTATTTACACAGAAAATTTCGTTGTAACTAAAAATATTACAATTAATATGAGTTTCGAGCAAAATAATAAAAGAATTTGCGCAATCGCGTGGTATCTGCTACTTACCGCGATGTATGGAGTGCGATAGATTCGCTCTACGACAATGCGACCCATTACAGTTACGACGTAACGGGTAATGTCAAAACGCTGGTGCAAGATATTAAGGAGTTGAACGCATTTAACCAGCGATTTAAACGCATAGATTATAATTACGACCAACTCTCGGGTAAAGTGAACGCCGTGTTTTACCAAAAAGATTCAGTTGATCAATTCACACACCGCTACGTGTATGATGCAGATAATAGACTCTCTATTGTTTATACTTCGCAGCAACTCGCATATTACAGCCCAGCTAGCGCACCATATGTAAATTGTAAATAAAACGCGTAACGCTTGTTCAACGTCTTAGTTTTTAGTTGTGTGGAAGCGACCCGCGCCGGTTCGGGAATCGGCTTCCTGCCGTGTTTCATGGCCGACCGCCATTCCGACCTGGTGAGACTGCTCCCCAACGAGTTCGCGGAGCAGCTGCCCTACTGGATGGTGCTCCGCAGCGAGTCGCTGCGGCAACCCGCGGTGGCCGCCGTGGCCGATGCACTTCGGGACCGTACCGTGGCCTCTGAATCGGCACTCCTTGGCCTTAAAGCTGAGCTGAGCTGAGTCTCTCAGCGCGCAGACCAGCCACCATCCATCGTGTAGCTGGCCCCGGTGACCATCGCCGCTTCCCGCGAAGCGAGCCAGGCGATGAGGGACGCGACCTCTTCCGGTTCGACCAGGCGCTTGATGGCGCTCTCGGTGAGCATGATGCGGCTCAGCACCTCCG
>JAYVDU010000245.1:0-4887 GCA_043749245.1 Bacteroidota bacterium
CAATGTGTGAATGATGTAACTTATCAAATATCTAATGTAACACTTTTCGATTATTACTTGCTCATCTTTGTATCGTGGAAATAAATTCACATTAAAATATAAAAAACATGAAAAATTCAACTGAACTAAAAGGAGACTGGAATGAAACTAAAGGAAAATTAAAACAAAAATTTGCTTTATTAACAGATAACGATGTATTATTAATAGAGGGAAAAAAAGATGAAATGCTAGGTAGAATTCAAATTAAACTTGGTAAAACTAAAGAAGAATTACACAAAATCATTTCTGAATTATAATAAATATTTTATAATAAAGTAAAATAATTTAAATAAACATTAAACTCAAAATAATGAAAAAAATAATTTTAATACTCGCATCAGCTGCTATAATTAGTAATAATGCGAATGCTCAAGACTCATCTAAAGAAACCGATAACCGTGAGAAATTTCAGTTTGGTGCAAAAGCTGGTTTAAACTACTCAAATGTTTATGATGCTAAAGGTGAACAATTTAAAGCAGATGCTAAAATGGGTTTTGCAGGAGGTCTATTTATAGTTATTCCTATTGGTAAATATTTTGGTATTCAACCTGAAATTCTTTATTCTCAAAAAGGTTTTCAAGCAAGTGGTTCTATATTAGGTAGTACCTATAATTTTAAAAGGACAACATCATATATTGATATTCCTTTACAAGCTGCATTTAAACCTAGTGAGTTCTTTACTATAGTTGCAGGTCCTCAATTTTCTTTTTTAGTTAAACAAAAAGATGAATTCACAAGCTCTTTAGTTAGTTATCAGCAAGAACAAGAATTTAAAAATGATAATATTCGTAAAAATATTTTTGGTTTTGTTGCTGGTTTTGACATTAATGTAAGACACTTTACATTCGGCGCTAGAGTAGGTGGTGACATGCAAACAAATAACGGAGACGGGACATCAACTACCCCACGATACAAAAATATGTGGTATCAAGGTACTATTGGCTATAAAATATATAATTAGTCAATATAATTTTAAGGCCTAATAAATTAGTTATGAAAATAAATATTTTTTTATCTATCTTCTTATCATTATTAATTTCAATTAATGGTAACTCACAAGAAAAAGCAACCCGTGAAAAATACGGGAACACATTAAATCTTGGTGCAGGATTAGGTTATTATGGATATGTAGGGCACTTTACTCCTTATGGAACCTTAAACTACGAAGTAGATATATTAAAAAATTTTACACTAGCTCCGTTCTTAGGTATATATTCGTTCGAAAATCACTATTACTGGGGCAAGCCTGATAAACCAGATTTTGATCCTTCATACCATCAGTATTCATATCGTACAACCGCTATTCCTATGGGTGTAAAATGGAGTTATTATTTTGATCAGTTAATTAAGCTTCCCTCTAAGTGGGATTTATATGTAGCTGCTTCGGTTGGTTTTGTATATAAAAGTGTGGTTTGGGATAATGATTATTATGGAGAAAAAAATATTTATAGAAATACAAGTCCGTTATATTTAGACGCACACATAGGAGCAGAGTATCATTTGAATAAAAAAGCTGGATTATTCCTTGATTTATCAACTGGGGTTTCAACATTCGGATTAGCTATTCATTTCTAAAAAATAATTTTAAATATTAACCATAAAATCAAAAATCATGAAACCTACACCACCAGAAATTAAGAGTACGGAAAATTTTAACCAGCCAAGTAACTCCTCTGATAAAACAAGTCCGGATAAGAATGCCGATAAAACAGGAACAGATAAAAATGCGGATAAGACAAAGACAATTGTAAAAGAAGGAGATGCAAATAATAAATTTGATAAACCTAAAAGAGAAGAGGATCCTGATAAAACAGGAACAGATACTAATTCAGACAAAACATCAAAAGAAAAATAAATAATTTAAAAAAAAATAACATTATGGGAAATATACTTTATATAGTAGCAGTAGTATTAGTCATTATTTGGGCAATTGGATTTTTAGGATACAATTCAGGGGGAATCATTCATATTTTACTTGTGATAGCTCTTATATCAATTCTATTAAGACTAATAAGTGGAAATAAAAGAATATAAAAAATAAATAATTAACAATTTAAAAAAATCAACATGGAAAATTTAAAAGACACAGGAAAAGTAGTAGGAGCTTTAGTAGTAGGAGCTTTAGTAGGAGCAGCATTAGGCGTATTATTTGCGCCAGATAAGGGAAGTAAAACTAGAAGTAAGCTTATGGGCGGAGCAAAAGATTTAGCTGAAGATATTAAGCAAAAAATGAGAGATGAAGCTGAAGCATTTCGCGCTAGAGCAATGGAGTTAGAAGAGATGGCTGAAGGTAAAATTTCTGATATCGCCACTAATGTTAAACAAAAAGTGGATGCATTTAAAAATCATAGCTAACAAATGAAACTGTCAATCATCTATATTTAGATATGATTGACAGTTTTTTTTAATTAGTTAATTTATTTATCCTTAAACTAAACCAACATGCCTGAACAAGAAAAAATAGAGGTGCTTGTAGAATCTATTAATAGGTACTTAAAATCGAACTGTGAATTAATTAAATTAGAGGCTACGGAACGAACTTCAGTGATTGGTTCTAGTATTATCAGTAATTTATTAATTGGTTTAGTTGGGATTTTATTAATAGTTTTTTTAAGCTTAGGCGTTAGCTTTTATATTTCGTTTAGGATGGGTGATAGTTATTCTGGATTTATAATTGTTGCTATTTTCTATTTTATTTTAGGTTTCATCTTAATGATAGGACGAAAATCTTTAATGGAGAGACCTTTACGTGATAAAATTATTCGTAAAATATTTAGTAGAAATTAATTTTAAAATTCAGAGATGAGAAATAAAGATATCTTAAACCACGCAGAATTATCGTTAAGAATTATGGAATTAAAGTCTGAAGTTCTTCTTCAGCAAGATAACCTTAAATATACTTTTAAAGGGTTTTTATTTACTTTAAATCCTATATCAATAGTTAAAGAATCTATTCATGAACTTGCAAAAGATAAGGAAGTTCAATTTGATTTAACTAAAGTAGGATTAAATTTGGGCGCTGATTTCTTAATCAATCAGGTTTTAGGGAGAAATAGAAGTATCAAAGGTTTTTTAAGTTCTGTATTATTAGAAAAATTATCAAATACATTTATTAATAAAAACGCCTCGGGTATTATTTCAGGGATATCAAAACTTTTAAGTAAAAACAATCAATAATCAATCAATAATCAATTAATAAACAACTAAAAAATCGTATGAAATCTAGTATTTTAAAATTATCATTTGTAGTATGCGTTGCAACTACAGGTATTGTGAGCTGTAATAATTCGACAGAAAAAAAAGAAGAAAAAGTTATTGAAGCAAAATCAAATGTTGTTGTTGCAAATCAAGAATTAGCGCAAGCTCGTTTAGATTCGGCCAAAGAATATAATGCTTACAGAGCAGAAGTTGAAGCAAAGCTTATTGAAAATGATCGTAATATCGCAAACCTTAAAATTGAAATAAAAAAAGAAAAAAAGGATGCACGTGAAAAATACGAAAAAGAATTAGAAGAATTAAATCAAAAAAACGAAAAATTAAAGCTCGATATCCACGAATATAAAGGAAGTGTTGCTGATAAATGGGAATCATTTAAAAATAGTTTTAACCATGATATGGACGATTTAGGGAAATCAATTTCTGAATTTGCAAAAAATAACATGAAGAAGAAATAGTTTTTATTAATATAAAAACATTATAAGAGCTACTAACAGTAGCTCTTTTTTTATTTTATTGATTTCAAGATTTCTTTAAAAAGTGTGAATTATGTAAGTTCCTTTTGTATTTTTGTAACAACCTTAATTATTAGATAGGCATCTTTGTGATAATAATTAATTATATTTAATAATAACATAATATGAAACCAAACATCGGAATACAGAAAAAAGATTTAACTGCAGTAACTGAATTGTTATCCGTAGTGCTTGCTGATCAAGTAATGTTATATACTAAAACCAGAAAATTCCATTGGAATGTTTGCGGCGAAAGCTTTATGGAATTGCATAAGTTATTTCAAAATCAATATACTCAATTAGAAGAGTACATAGACTCAACAGCAGAGAGAATTAGCAAGTTAGGTGGTAAAACTATTGGAACCATGCAAGAGTTTTCAAAACTTACTTCAATTAAAGAACATCCTAATAAATATCCTTCATCAAAAGAAATGCTTCTTGAATTATTAGAAGATCATGAAACGATTATTATCAATTTAAGAAAATGTATTGATCAATGCTCAAATAAATTCAATGATGTTGGTAGCGCAGATTATTTAACAGGCCTTATTGGAGAACACGAAACTATTGCGTGGACATTAAGAAGATATTTAAACTAAATGTTAGGAATGAATAAAGCTAAAATATCTACACAAGTGGAAGCAGCTGATGAAGGTGGTTCTGGAAGCAAATTAGTTAAGAGTATTGAATCTATTTTTATAGAAATAACTCTCTTAACTCGTTTTTTAATTCAGTTTTTCAAAACCTTATTCATGCCTCCGTATGAGTTTAAAGAGCTCCTTAAACAATGTTATATTGTTGGATATAAATCATTGCCATTAGTTGGTGTCACGGGGTTTATTATGGGTCTTGTTTTAACTATACAGTCAAGGCCAACACTCGAAACATTTGGTGCGGAGTCTTGGTTGCCGGCTATGGTTGCCGTTTCCATTATTAGGGAAATAGGACCGGTAATAACGGCCTTAATTTGCGCTGGAAAAGTTGGTTCTGGTATTGGTGCTGAGTTAGCTTCGATGAAGGTTACAGAGCAAATTGATGCGATGGAAGTGTCTGGAATTAATCCTTTTAAATATATTGTTGTGACAAGAATTTTAGCCACAACATTTATGTTGCCAAT
>JAYVDU010000246.1:0-14889 GCA_043749245.1 Bacteroidota bacterium
CTTGCTGGCTCAAATAAGCACTGCTTATTTCCCCTGTTACTTTTTTTCGTCAAGGAAAAAAACGTAAAAAAGATGATTAAGTTTTTGAGTGAACCCTAACATAAGTTGTTGGCTGCGGTGATGATAGAAAGCCCATTTTTGAGTATCTTTAATTAATTAATCCAAGAGTATGAAACATCAAGAAAAACAATCCGGAGATAAGGCACAATGGGAAACGATTGAAGCATTAGAATCTATTGCCAACCAATGTATTTATAAGAGTAAAGATGTAGCGGAAGCTAGAGATCTTTTAAAAGCCTTATACCAAAAGAATGTTGAGTACAGCGACATTGATAACTGCGAGCCAGGAAAAGACGAAGAGAAGCCTTAATATAGCTTTATAATAAGAAGATTATTTAACGCGTTTGTGTTACTTTTTATTAAAACAAATGAGGCATCGCTATTTTTTAATTAGGTTAGTGTAACAGCCCGTTTTTACTATTATTAAAAACCCTTTACATGAATTTAAAATAACCCTACTAAATCTATTTTATCCCAAAATAGTTGTTGGACTTTTTGAGTGATCTCTACTTATTAATAGCCTTTAGTTTGGCATTTATTTCATTACCCTTAGCCTCATTACCTGTTAAATAATATAATTTTCGTAAGGCCGACAAAGTAGTAGTGTCTTCCGATTTGATTGATAACGCTTGCTCAAAATACGGAATTGCTTTTTTATAATATTCGGCACTTTTGGCTTCATATTCTTTTTGTTTCCTTACCACATCAACAAGTGTTGACTTAGCCATGGATTTAGTATAAAGAACAACTCCATGATTGTAGTGCAGGGCCCCTAAATTATATAATACATTAAAATAGGTGTCTTTATTACTAGGTTTTAAGTTAACCGCTAAGATATAGTGTTCTTCTGCGTTTTTTGTCAATTCTTCATAGTTCTCAGGCTTTAAAGTATCCTTTCCGTTTTTTCCTTTAGGATTTGCAATCGTGTTATAAACATCACCCAACACAAATTCTAAAACTGCATTATTAGGATCTTTTTCAATGGCCTTTTTTAAATTAACAATTGCCAACTCCTGTTTACCTGTTTGAATATATATATCTGTTTCTTTATTCATTAAAAACAAATCATTTGGAAACATGTTGCGTCCCATCTTTAAGTATTCTAATGCTTTTATTGAATCTTTAGCAGTAATGTATTCTTCGTAAATAGCTTGAAAATTATTAGACACTACTATTTTCTTTTCAATCATCTCATTATTATAGAATATTATTTTCGCTGGAATTTTAGCTTTTTGCGCACAAATACAGGCGTTATAGTAACTAGTTGTATCTTTTTTGCCTGTCATTAATAAATTCATATTAGCTGATTTGTAAAAGAAATCGGCCGCATCACCAAATAATTTAGCTTTGTATTTTCCTATCGCAATGTTGGAAAGCTCTAATTTCATTTGATTAGCCGCGTTATATAATTTTAAATCGTCATCACCTAAATCACTCTCCACTTTATTAACACCTAAAGTTTTATCAAAATACTTTGCATCAACTTCTTTTATTTTATTAATGGCATTGCAAGCTTCGTCAAAATCAGAGAAAGGCGTTGTTACGTAAGATGCTTCTACCCTAGCGGTTTTATCTTTAATTGTAGCTTCTAATTTTTTTTGTTCTTGTTTTAAATTATACTGATACAAATCATACATAATACGCGCCTTATAAGCATTTGCCTTAGCTGTATTTTTTGTTTCATCATTTGCTAAAGCCAAATCAATATTTTCTTTAGCTTTCATTAAATAAGAAATATCCGGATTTTCAGTGATTGTAGATTCATAATCGTTCAATGCTCTCCAAGCTGATTGAACTTTTGATTTTTGAGCAATTGAAAACAGTGGTAATGTTGCTAAGGCGATGATGATAATTTGTTTCATGTATGTTTTGTTATTGTTTTTTTATTGCAACATGGTATACCCATCATCTTCACTAGTTTTTACTTTGTGGCTTGATGGGTATTTCATAGTGGTATTTATTATAACTGATAGTAAGGATGATATATGATTAGCTTAACGACGAAAAAATGATTTATTATCCATAAACAATATCACATTATAAATATAAAATAATATTCCCCATACAAACTGCATGGGGAATATATTATTGTTTGTCTTTAGCATATTTAGCAGCTTTTTCGGGCTCCCCTAGGCGAGTAAACAACTGAAATAAGGTTTGTTTCGTTCTCTTATCTGGTGATATTTCATACGACTTTTCTAAATATTCGGTAGCGCTTTTAAATTCAATTTTAGCTTTAGCTTCGTAATCCTTAGCTTTAGCTTCCTCTTTTAATGGCAATGCATTTACCTTGTCCATCCAAGCTTTACCTCTCGAAAAATAAATAACACCTAAATTGTAGTTTGCTAATTCATAATCTGGTTTTAATTCGATTGCTTTTTTGTATTCCTCTACCGCTTTATCCTCTTCTTTAGTGCTATTATAAACATTAGCTAATACACAATGTAATACTTCGTTATCAGGTGTTACTTCGGTTGCTTTAATTAATTTATCTTTCAAGGCGCCGATTTTTCCTTGCGCTAAATAAATATTAATTTCTGTGTTAATTAAATCTGTATTATCTTCAAATAAAGCACGTCCCTTTTCAATGTAACTCAATGCCTTTAACGTATCTTTTTCCGACAGTAACAATTTAGCCATATCTGTATATATAGTGGCATCTTTATACTTGATTTCAATTAGTTTATCAACGGTTTCGCACGCCATATCTTTGTTTCCAGCAGCTAAGTATGTTTTATACTTACCAAATAAAATAGTTTCTTTGGTTACGTTATTACGCTTCATTCCTTGATCATAATCAAAAGGAAGTGCTTCGTTTAACAAATTATACAATGTAATTGCTTTGTCATATTCTTTGGTATCTTTTAAATATTTTGCTTTTTGGCTAACCGCATAAGATGATTGAACTAACAAACCTTTTACTTCATCTTTATAAATATCATTGCCTTTATCAAATTTCAAACAAGCAATGAAACTTTCTAATGCTTTTTCTTCAGCTCCAGCATCTATGTTTCTTACAGTTGCTTCTTTATCTTCATAAATTGCTTTGTAAATTCTACCACGATACATCCATAGTTTAGCACTGTTACTCGTGCTTGAATTTGTAGCAGCTAAATCTGCTGCTGTTTTTGCTTTATCGTATTCTTTATTTTTTAAATAATTAAATGCATTTTGTACTTGATTGCTTTGGGCCAATGATGAGCTTATTGCGGCACAAACTAATGCTGTTGATAGAATTAAATTTCTCATTTTGTTTTTATTTTTAAAATTAGAGAACGTGTTAGTTGCCATGCTATTTACAACTAACACGCCATTATGATTAATCGATTGATAGTTTTTTTAATTTCACGTTATTTAACACATCTTTATTGACAGCATCTTTTTTTGCTTTTTCTAATTGTGCCTCAATCATGTTTTTGTCGCCAACAATAACAGTCGTTAATTTGTTAACATCAAAAGATTTTTTAATTTGAGCATTTACCTCTTCTTTTGTAATGCCTTTCAATAATTGATTTTGCTTAACTGTATAATCTTTATCTAAATTATTACGCTGAATGTTAGTTAAGAAAGATGCTTTTTGAAAAGGTGTCTCATATTTAAGAGCCTCTTCATTTAATAGTGCATTTTTAGTGAATGCTAATTCGCCATCAGTAATACCAGAAGTTTGGTATTTTGTAAATTCCTTTACAATTTCAGCTAATGATAAAGCTGTAGCTACGCGTTTTACAGAGGATGAAATCAAAAATGTTCCGTTATATTTATCTCCAGTAAAACGAGAATTAATACCGTATGTATAACCTTTGTCTTCACGTAAATTCAAGTTTAAACGGCTGTTAAATGCACCACCAAATACAAAGTTAGCGATACGGTTTTTATAAAAATCGCCAGTTGCATCAAATTTCACAGAAGGATATCCCATCGCTATTACTGATGAAGGCGCATACGATTTATTATAAATATAAAACTGCGGCTCTGGACTGGCTGGTAACTCTACTATTGGAAGAATTTTTACTTCTTTAGCTTGCCATTTATTTAAGAAATCTAATTTCGGCATCACATCCTTTTCTTCTACATCACCTACTATTACTAAGTTTGCAACAGATGGAGAATAGTAATTATTGTAATAAGCTTTTACATCTTCTAATTCAATTTTATCAACTGTATTTATAGTTGGCTGATTACCAAGAACTGTATTGCCATACAAAGAAAAACTAAACGCTTTATCTGACATGGTATTTGGACTTGTTGCTTCACTTTTAATACCTTCTTTTAATTGTTTTTTAGCTAATTTAAAATCTTCGGCATTAAATCCAGGGCTCAATAATTTTTCTTCTAATAATTTTAAAGTTGCATCTAAATTTTTCTTTAAACATTCCACTCTAATGGTTGACGTTTTTTTATTAGCCTCAAAAGAAATAGAACTACCAAGCTTTTCAAGCTCTGCACTAATTTTTTCGGTCGTAAAATTTTTAGTTCCTTCATTTAATAAAGACGCCGTTAACTCTGCTACACCCATTTTTTTAAGCATATCGGGAGATAATACTAAACTTCCACCTTCTAAAGTAAACACTAAGGTAATAACAGGTGTTTCTGTATTTTTTGTACCAATAACACCTAACCCATTTGCTAATTTAGTTTTAAAGAAATCAGGGGTTTTAACCACTTTTGCTTCACCTGATGTTGGACGATTTTTTCTATCTAAGTTATCAAGATTTGGTGCATAAGATAATCCAGTATACTCTGGATCTGGTCCAAAAGTAGCACCAGCAAATGGATTTACTGATTTAACAGAATCCTTAGCACTCATTATCGGGTAAGTATTTAAAACAGCTGCTCCTGCTCCTTTAATGTATTTTGTAAATACACGGGCAATATCTTCTTTAGTTACTTTATTATAACGTTCAATTTCATCGGTAATAGTTGACGATTTACCCAATAAACGTTCCCATTCAGAAATGATTGATGATTTACCAAATGCAGAAGATGTTTGATCATATACGGCACTCTCTATTCCTGCTTTGGCACGTTGCAAAGCATCGTCAGTAATACCAGTTGTTTCAAACTCATCAATAGTTGCTTTTACTTTAGCGTCTACATCCGTAAATAATTTTTCTAAATTAAAATCTTCTGGTGGGTAAGCAAAAATTTGAAAAGAGAATTCACCAGCTAATTCACTCGAAGCATGAGATACACCAGCTTGTATGGCCATTTTACTTTTCACAAAGTTTTTATAAAAAATAGAGTTATTACCATCTCCCATCATCTTAGCTAATAAATCTAATGCTGGTTCATCACGGTTATATTGAGGAACTGTAGGGTATACACGTAAGTTTAAGGGTAAATAAATGTTGTCTTTATAAGCTACATACTTATCTGTTGCTAATGTAACAGGTGGTACGCGCATTTTTTTTACTTCCGGACAAGGCTTTAAAGAACCAAAATATTTCTCAGCTAATTTTACAACATCAGCAGGTGTTACATCTCCACTTACGGTTAAAATAGCATTGTTTGGACCATACCAACGTAAAAAGAAATTTTTAACATCATCTAATGACGCTCTGTTCAAATCATCTACATAACCAATAATTGGCCAGCTATATGGGTGTTTAGGAGGATATAATGCTTGATTAATTACCTCAACAAACGCCATCGCATAAGGTTGATTTTCGATGTTTTGTGATTTTTCGTTTTTAACGGCATCGCGTTGGTTTTCAAATTTTTTCTTAGTTAATGAATCTAATAAAAAACCCATACGATCACTCTCTAAGTATAATGCAGTTTCTAAAGCATTAGACGGTAAGTTTTCATAATAAACTGTTTTATCACGTTGTGTGAAACCATTCATATTTCCACCAGCAGTTGATACTATTTTAAAATGCTCTTCATCAGCTACATGCTTAGACCCTTGAAACATCATGTGTTCGAAAAAGTGTGCAAAACCAGATTTACCAATACTTTCGCGATTAGCGCCAACCTTGTAAGTAACCATTACATTGATTAACGGGTCAGAGTGGTCTTCATGAACCAAGATTGTTAAGCCATTTGGCAATTTCCATTTTTCGTAAGGTATTACTACTTTATCCGTTTTTACTTCTACTTTTTCTATTAAAGTAGGCTGAGCAATTATTGATGTTAGACTCAATACGCTTAGTACGCCAGTGATAATCGATGTTTTATTCATTGTTGGTTTTATAAATTTTGGTTGTAAATTTAATTTATTAATGGGTTACTAAAGTGACTTTATAAGCGTTATTGTCCGTTGGTGTATAATTTTACCATTTATGTAAAATAGCACCTAAATATAAGCACAAATCGAAGATTTTATAAAAAAAGACGAAAAATTTATTTGTATAATTCCACTTTTGTTTCCACGTCGGATTTAACGGTGAATCGTTTTTCGATAGTATATATCGAGCCTTTTAAGGTTTTGGAACGCCACTCGATGCGGTAATTACCTGGTTGCAGATAATATACCTGAGAAGTTGTAGTATTCAAATTACACACCCATTCCAATGGTTTTGTATCTTTTAAAATACAACCATCGCCATTATCAAGGGCTTTTACAGTAAGCATTCCTGCATTCACAATTGATATTAATTTTGTTTGAGATTGTGTAACCGCCACATTCTTCACATAGGTTCTTGGAAGCGTTAACACTTCCAATTCATAACTACCCGTAATGTATTTTTCGACACTATTCATTTGCTGCACATTAAGGGTTTGCAAATTACCCTCTGATTGGCGGATAATCGTTTTAATTTTTTCATTAAAATTATAGACACCTTGAGGTCGTTTTAATTCGATAAATCCCTGAGGAGCATCAATAGCAATGATTGTATGCTTACCCTGAGTGAGTTTTATAGTTTTACTTTCGGTTGGAGGAATAGTATGAGCTACCACTTTATATGTTGGATAATCATCGATGTACAAGGTGTCTGGATTGTTTAATCTGTTAAGCGTATGTATATAATTATACATATAATTACCCGTAGCTGTATTGTAAAAGGTTGTATTTACATTCGTTTCGGAAGGAAGTGATTTAGAATCCAATAAATTTACTTGTGCCGATGTTTTATTTAATTTTTGTTTGGTAATGATATTAGCAATATCCGTTAACGTATTGGCATTATCGAAATCATAAAAATTACCTACACAAGCAAAGGTTTTTATTTGCTCAGGAGATAGGCCAATTCCAATAATGAAAGGTTTAAACACGATACCCTTTTCCATCAGTGCTTGTCGGGCTCTGCAAGGATCCCCACCGCACTCTTCTATACCATCCGTAATTAAAATAATCATATTAATTGCTTTAGTATCCGGAAAATCATTAGCTGACTCTGTAATAGAATGTTCAATAGGTGTGATTCCTGTTGGCTTTGCCTCTGCCACTTTTGATTTGATAAGCGCACTGTTGTTTTTGCCAAATGGCACAACCAGCTTGCTGTCCTTACAATCGCCAGGAGGATATTTTACAGTATGACCATACATTCTTAAGGCAAATTGTATGTTTTTTTGTTTACTCAAACTATCCAAGAAATTGTAAAATAAGTCTTTAGCACCTTGAATGCGGGTTTTAGAGCCATGCTTGGATTGCATGCTGTTACTAGCATCAAACACAAACAACACTCTGGTGATAGTAGGTTCTTCTTTTTTTATTTGCGCCCTATGCTGAAGCGTTAAAAAAAATAGTGTAAAAATAAATATATAGCGGCGTTTAAACATCATGTATTATAACTCTAAAATTAAGGTAGGATACATTAAGAAAGTGACATTAGTAAGAAACTTATTAAAAATCGGATGGTGATATAACGTGTTATTCATTCACGTTTTTATGTATTTTTATAGCCTATGCGTATTTTACGGTTCATACATTTTGCAATACTAACATTGATAGGAATATCAGTATTATCAATAATTGCAGCCAAGGCTTATCATTCTTCGTTTACACACGACGAAAGCTTTTCTTATTTACATTATGTACCTCAGTCGTTTATGGATATTTTATCTTTTAAAGATTCGTATACAAATAATCATATCTTAAATTCATTAGGTATGAAGTATTTTGAAAAGATTATTGGCACTTCTGAATTTTCATTAAGATTACCCAACATAGTATTGTTTTTAGTATACGGAGCGTTTAGTTTTTTACTATTTAAAAAGAGTCACAAAATTATCGCAACTTCCTTTTTCGTGTTGTTACTTACTAATAATCCATTAATTGATTTTTTTGGGCTAGCTCGCGGTTATGGCTTATCCATTGGATTTATGATGATGGCGATTTATTATTTAATTGAAGCATTAAACTCACGTAAAAACATACACCTTATTTTATTTCACTTAGCGGCACTATTGTCAACGTTAAGTAATTTTACGATGCTTAATTTTTACGTAGCTTCTGTACTTATTTTTTATGCTGTTGTGTTTATTGAGAAACGTGTAATTAAACAAAATACGTTTTCATTTTTAAAAAGCCATAAACTAAACTGGTTATGGTGTTTAATTTCTACTATTGTTTTGTATGAACCTGTTAGGCGATTGATTACCTATAACAAGATGGATTTTGGCGGTAAGAGCGGCTTTGTAAGTGATACCTTTTCTTCTGTTATCAACTATACCTTTTACAATTTGACACTGTCGAACTCTATGCATGGACTTTTAATCTTACTGTTCAGTTTACTAATTTTATTTACTTTTGGCTTAATCGTCAAAATGATAGCTCAAAAACAACTTGCTTTTTTTCAGGAAAACAAAGCATTGATTGTTGTAAATGCGTTAATCATTTTTATTTCTTTAGCATCTATCATTCAACACGTTTTATTTCATACTGATTTTTTATCAGGTCGTTTTGCGTTATTTTTAATTCCTTTGCTCCTTTTAAATGCTGGGTTTTTATTCAGTTATCTTATCACACTTAACTATAAAAAAACACTATTTAGCGTTGTTATTTTATTAGCTATATTTTCGGCTTATAATTTCTATTCACACGTTAATATGAATTCAAATTCGGAATGGGCTTATGATGCGAATACAAAAAAAGCCATGCAACACTTAACATTACAACGTCACGCATCCGATTCCATAAACCTATGTGTTAGCTGGGAGTTAGAGCCAACGTGTAATTTTTATCGAACAATTTGGAAATTAAATTGGTTAAAGCCCATTGAGCGATATGGCTTACAAAACAATTCTGATTTTTATTATGTATTTATTTCAAGTATTACTCATCATGAAATAATTAACAAAAAAGCTTACACATGTATTTCTTATTTTGATGATACTAAAAGTGTTTTATTGAAGGCAAATTAGAGCCTTCACATAAATTTAGTTTTTTGATCTAATATATTATACAAAACAGGTTTAATTTATAGGCAATTTTAAACCACATAGATGCCTAGCAAACATTCTATGCGAACTATGTGCCTATGTTGTTTGGACTATTATTTATTATGATTGGTATATTAACCTAAAGCTTGTTTTAAGTCTTCAATTAAGTCTTCAACATCTTCTACTCCAACACTTAGTCTCAATAAATTATCTACCACACCAGCCTTATCACGCTCTGCTTTGGGAATAGAAGCGTGCGTCATTGTTACCGGATGATTAATTAATGATTCTACACCACCTAAAGATTCAGCTAATGAAAATACATGAAAAGAAGATGCAATTTTAAACGTTGCTGCTAAATCAGCTCCTTTTAGTACAATTGAAATCATCCCACCAAAATCACGCATTTGTTTTTTAGCAATCTCATGGTTTGGATGATCAGTAAAACCAGGCCAATATATTTTTTCTACTTTTGGATGTGTTTTTAAATATTCGGCTACTTTACGACCATTGAAACAATGGCGCTCCATGCGTAAATGCAAGGTTTTAATGCCACGCATCACTAAAAAACAATCCATAGGTCCAGGATTAGCACCGCAACTGTTTAATACAAAATAAATTTGTTCGTGTAATTTATCGCTATTAGTAATTAAAGCGCCCATCACTACATCACTGTGTCCGCCTAAATATTTGGTAACTGAGTGCATAACAATATCGGCGCCTAACGCTAAGGGATTTTGCAAATAAGGTGAAGCGAAAGTATTATCAACTGCGAACAACACATTATGTTCTTTAGCAATTTTTGAACAAGCCTCAATGTCAATAATCTGCATTGTAGGATTGGTAGGAGTTTCAGCCCAAATCAATTTGGTGTTGGTGTTAATATATTTTTTAATATTCTCAGCATTAGTCAAATTAATGAAATGAAATTTGATGCCATAGTTTTCATAAATTTTTGTAAACAGGCGGTAAGAACCTCCGTACAAATCGTCGCCAGTAATCACTTCATCTCCAGGGCGTAACATCCGCATTACTGCATCTGTTGCTCCCATACCACTGCTAAAGCAAACGCAATGCTTTCCGTTTTCGAGCGCTGCAATGTTTTTTTGTAAAGCTTCTCGCGTTGGGTTTTTGCCACGGGCATATCCATATCCTTTATTAGTACCGGGTGATTCCTGAACATAGGTTGACGTTTGGAAAATTGGCGTCATAATAGCGCCAGTTGATGGGTCAGGCTCTGCACCAGCGTGTATAGCTTTAGTGCCAAATTTATAATTTGAAAAATCAGACATAGGAGTATAAGTTTAAAGTAATTTCCCACGAATTTAAACTTTTATTTAAAGGCAAACATTATTTTTATAAACTTTACGACTTAATTACTTATCATATGAAATGAATTTATGTTTTAAGCTAAAGATGTGAAGTTATTTTTTATCAAGACTATTTCTAAAAATCGTTGTATAGCATTGTCCATGGAACTTTTTTTTAAAGAAATATCGATGAAAAAGAACAAGTATATTGGACTAATATATATATGTTTGGTGTTAATACAATTCCAGTTCTTCAATTGTATAAAATTGATTAATTTTATTAAGAATGTTTCATTTGATGCTCTAAGCTTACTAATATCAGATTTAATCTATTTTTTCTGTATCCCTAATTTTTCTGTAAATTTAAACCATGATATTAAACAGAAAATTAGCTCCCGAATTTAAAACTATTGATACTATTCATATTCCGCAAGCGCAGTTATCTAAATTGGATAATGGTATTTGTGTGTATTCTATTAATAGTGGCTCGCAAGAATTAACCAAAATAGAATTTTTATTTAAGGCTGGTATGTATTATCAATCACAGCCCTTATTAGCTTCTGCCGCTAATAATTTATTAGAGACAGGGACTAAACGTTATACAGCAAATGAATTATCGGATAATATCGATTTTTTTGGTTCTTTTTTCGAATGCTCTGTGGAACAAGACTTTTCTTCTTTAGCATTATTTTCATTAAATAGATTTGTAGATAAGAGCTTACTTTATGTGGAAGATATAATCAAAAATCCTACGTTTCCAAAAGATGAATTCGATATTTATTTGTCTAATAAAAAACAAAAACATTTAGTAAACTCTCAAAAGGTTAATGTTTTGGCACGTCGCCGCTTCTCTGAATTATTATTTGGTGAAAATCATCCTTATGGTAGAGAGGTCAAGACAGAAAGTTTTGATGATATCACAATTGATACAATCAAAGCATTTTATAAAGCACATTATCAATCAGGCAACTGTACCATTGTTGTTTCCGGTAAATTACCTGATAATTTAATCGACTCTTTAAATAATTTTTTCGGTAAAGACGCTTGGGGAACTGCCAGTAAAATTAATACACCTGAAGTGGCATTGAATACGACCACTCAGTTAAAACACTTTATTGATAAACCTGATGCGATACAATCTGCGATACGTATAGGTCGTACGCTATTTAATAAAACACATCCCGATTATTTTAAATTTCAAGTGTTGAATACCATCTTAGGAGGATATTTTGGATCACGTTTAATGGCGAATATTCGCGAAGATAAAGGCTACACGTATGGAATAGGAAGTGGTTTGGCTTCTTTAGTGCATGCCGGTTATTTCTTTATTGCTACAGAAGTAGGTACAGATGTAACGAATCAAACCTTAGCAGAAATATATAAAGAAATAAAAATATTACGCGACCAGTTAGTGGATGAAGATGAATTAGAAACCGTTCGTAATTATGTGTTAGGGCAATTCCTGCGTAGCGTGGATGGGCCATATTCATTGGCGGATAAGTTCAAAGCGATTTGGGAATTTGATTTGGGTTATGATTATTTTGAAAACTATTTTGATGCCGTTAAAAAAGTAACGCCTCAGGAAATAAAAGATCTAGCCAATAAGTACTTACAAGAAAAAGACTTAATTGAATTAGTTGTAGGAAAAAAGTAAGTTAGAATTCTATGGCAAAAATTTTTATCATAGGCCCTGCTTACCCACTACGTGGGGGTTTGGCAACATTCGACGAATTGTTTTGCACAGCCTTTAACGAACAAGGCCACGATTGTGAAATTATTTCGTACAGTTTACAGTATCCTAATTTTTTATTTCCAGGGAGTACACAATTTGATACAACAGGAGTTGCTCCAAAATATATTAAGATCCATACGCTTATTAATTCGGTAAATCCTTTATCGTGGATTAAAACAGCTAATTTTATTAAAAAACAAAAACCTGATTTTATTGTTTTCCGTTTTTGGATTCCCTTTATGGGACCGGCATTAGGAAGCATTGCGCGTATGGTTCGTAAAAGTGGTATTAACGTATTAGCTATCACAGATAATGTTATTCCACATGAAAAACGAATTGGTGATGCTGCTTTTGCAAAGTATTTTATTAAAAGCTGTGATGGTTTTGTAACGATGAGTAAAGCCGTCATGAAAGATCTAGAAAATTTTACGACGACGAAACATAAAAAATATTTATTACATCCCTTATATACATCCTTTGGCGAAAAGCTAAATAAATCTGATGCTCGCAAAGTATTAGGCATTAAAGATGATGTTAATTTGGTGTTATTTTTTGGATTGATTCGTAAATACAAAGGCTTAGATATGTTATTGGATGCTTTCAATGAATTGAAAGATAATCCAAATATTAATTTAATAATTGCCGGGGAGTTTTACGAAGACAAACAACCCTATTTAGATTTGATTGAAAAATATCAAATTCAAAATCAAGTGATATTGCATGCGAAATTCATTGCTAACGACGATGTGAAATTATATTTTTCGGCAGCAGATTTAGTGGCATTACCTTATCGCACAGCTACTCAAAGTGGCGTAACACAAGTGTCCTTTCATTTTGAAGTACCAACCCTTGTTACTAATGTAGGAGGCTTAGGGGAAATCATTACTCATCAAAAAGCTGGTTACGTGGTAGAACCTAATGGTAAAGCCATTGCAGAGAGTATCAAGGATTATTTTACCAATCATCGAATGCCTTTGTATACAGAAGGCATGAAGCAAGAAAAACAAAAGTACGATTGGAAAATTTTTGTAAATGAAGTCCTTGATTTATTTCAATCGATTAAAAACAATTAATTTTTTTAATTGTAACTATCTAGTGATTTTTTGTATTAACCTTTAATAAATTAGACATATAACCGCAGATATATTAGCCCCAGATGCTATATCTAGGGCTAATAATATGACTTAATTATATTCCGTTTAGTAATACGAATAATTGAATTTGGGTTAAATGATTTAATAAATTATAATTAGAAAACAATAAAATTTTATCTGTTGTCATTTTTACTAAACTATTTTCTATTGGAATTTGTTTTGTCGCATCCTTAACTAAAGTGTTGTATTGATTGATTTTATTTTTCAAATCAACAACCAAATTAAATCCTGCTTCATTAGGAATAAAACTACTATTTAATCCACACTCTTCAAGCCACAAATTCTTACTTTCAAAATCTTTTGGAATTGTTGTTTGCCCAAGTTCTTCCATTATAACAATTCCTTTAATTTTTATACATTCATTATCAATCTCAGTGGAAAGAGCTACTAATTCTTTGTTTTGATAAGTCGAATCTTTTTTTATTTTTTTCATTCTGTTAATTAATTCTTCATTTTGAATGAATTCATAAGATTTTGAAATGTAAACCTGTTTACTTGATTTTAAACTTGTTAATGCAAAAAAGAATCCTGCAACTATTATCAAAATAATAGTTGTTGTAATAGTGTTGGTTTTATTTTCAGGTTTTTTAATCCCATTAAAAAAGTATAAGGGTACAAATACCAAACCCATCATACCGATGGTTGCTAACCACATTATCTGATTTCCTGGCCAGTGCATAATTCTAAATAAACTCGATACACAAAATAAAATACCGTTTATTGTTCCAATAGCAATTAATATTTTATTTGCTTTATCTTCTGTTTCTCTTGTCTTAAATAAAAAGTAGAGTGGTAAAAAAATAAGGCTACTGCAAAACATAGCTAAAAGTATTAATGGGGCAGACCCATACCAATGCAGCGTTTTAAAAATTGAACCTGTAATAAACGCTGTTGCAGCAATAGCGCCGCTTGTTATCATTATCTTTTTCATGGCGTAATAGTTTTTATAAGTTAGTAATAGGAGGGTTTCTTCTTCAATTTCCCATAACTCATCTTTATAAAATGTTTTTATGGTTTGTTTGTAGAAGCTCTCGAAGTCTCCGTTTGCTCCGAGATTGTTTTCAATGATACAACAAACATGATCTAATAGGTTTTGCTGCAGGCTCTCCATCTCAACGCCACGTGCACCGATGTCGTTAAGTATATAGTCTATTTGTTGATCACTAAGGCGATACATTTATTTGTTTTTAAAAATGTAATATGTGTTATTTAACCACATAGATTCTGTGTTAAATTGCAAATTAAATATTAATTTTTTATTTTTGTTTTTCAAAACGGCCTTGAGCTAGTTTCTAAAGAGTGGCGACTA
>JAYVDU010000247.1:0-4870 GCA_043749245.1 Bacteroidota bacterium
AATATTTAATTTGAAACGCGCCTAAGTGTAGTATATCTGTATAATAATTTGGAATTTCTATTTCGCAAAGTTTTTCATCATGATTTTATCATTGAACAAAGTTGAAGCTTTAATTTCAAAATTATCTTCTACTAAAAAAACGTTGATACTTGACTTTATCTCCAAAGAATTGGGTGGCTTATTTCCTGGAATTGAAAAAACACCCATGCATGTGGCGGAAGTGCTTGCGTCATCCGTACTCGCATACCTGTTTGGACATTGGTTTCTTTTTAAAAAATGGGTGTAACCGATAACAGGTTATTAGAATCATACCCAACTTTACGCCAACAAGATTTGAATAATTCTTGAGCTTATTACAAAGCCAATAAAAAAGAAATTGAACGCGACATTAAGGAAAATGAGGAGTATATCTGACTCAACCTTTTTGAAGGCCCTATTATCGACTGAAACCCAAAATCCATCAATTTTCTAATTTATTCTGAATTTTTCTCTATCTTTTCATTAAATAAACAACAATTATCAAGATGATTATTGTGAGAATATGCAAAATTGTTGGAGGTTTTAACCATTCATTTTCCTTCGACCTATCGGACTTTTTTTCTAAAATATCTTGCTTCAAATCTATAAATCCAGAAATATTAGCAATATTAATAATCGCATCTTTGAAGAACAAACCTTCTTTTCCAAATTTATTATTGTAGCCATTAAAAGCATCAACGTTATTTTTGAGTCTTGCATCTTCAAAAGTTTCTTTATCAAGTTTTAACCATTCTAATTTTTTTATATTCTCATGAGCTTCTTTAGCATACCTTGGCAAATCAAATTTTAGTAAGTAACTTTTAAATCTTTCAATAGTATTTAGTGATTTAGCCATTTCGAATTCTTCATTATCACGAGCTATTAATTGTAAATTTTTAATATTAGCATTTGCTCCCGAAACATTTAATCCATTTGGATGTTTTTCTTGATAGTTATGAAAAGAGTCTTCCGAATATATTTTGATGGCTTCTAAATAATCATTGTTATCTACTTCCATTTCTTCCTTTCTAATTTGTTCATCTCTTTCTAAGTCATTTAAAAACTTTTCAGCTTCTTGCTTCTTTTTCCCTTTTATATATTTTTCTATGAATTTTTTTACGTTTTCAATTGAACCCTCTTTTTTCATGTCCTCAAAATCATTTTCCTCCGTTTGGTCAGTCAAAAGCTCTTCTAAAATTACGTCTACTTCAAACTTGAAGATATCTTTTTCAGAATCATTCCTATAATTTTTACATAATTTTATTAAATCCTCAATGCTTAATTCACGTTTTTCATTTTGAATATAAATCTCGTTATACGCATCTTGATCAGCTTTATCCCTCGTTAAAATTTTCAACTTTTCTTCTACTAGGGTTTTATGTTTAGTAAATCCAAATTCATAAAGATATTCTTTGCAATTTGATATAGTAAATTCTTTAGAAATTTCAGAAAACATTGCTTCATCACTAATTTCTTTTTCAACTTCCAGTTTTATTTCATTTATTTCACTGAAATAAAATCTATCCTGGGAATGACTAAGATATGATTCACATAGTTCAACTGTTTTTGTTAGATTTGAGAGACGTTCTTTTTTTATGTCTTCAAATTTAAGTTTTTCTGTTTTAAATTTTTCTAATTTTGATTTAACCACAGTGACAAACATACCTATTTGATTAGTTTCAAATTCATTTAAATAATTTTCACAGCCTTCAATAGAATTTGTAAGACTATACATTTCTTGGTCTTTTTCTTTTAGGATTTTTTTTAAGCTCTCATTATAGTCTGAGGCATCTTTGTAGTTGTCAAAATAATTAATAGCAGTTTCAATTTGATTTACACTATCACTTAACCTAGCTTCTTCAAACAGTGAGCTAAATTGATTCTTAATATCATTAATAAAACTTTGTGCTTTTTTAGAAAAATCATCATCATCACGAGTTTCTATAAAATATAAAAGTCCACTTATTGATTTTTGGTCTAACAATTTATGAATATTTTCCTCATCTTTTTTTCTGTAAATTTCAGTCTCTAGTCTTCCAAGTTCAATTCTCGCATACTTTTCATAACTTTTGAATTCAGCACTTGATTTGATGTATTCATTCAGCTTTTTTTTCCTAATGTCGTCGTCTTCGGAATTAATTGCTTCTAAATATTTCAAGACATCTTCAAATTTCTTCTCTGCAATTGTATAGTAAGTATTGTTTTTGTTACGCTCGCGCAAGTATAATGCATAGTCTTTTTTCGTTTCTTCAAATTTAATACTCCTTCTATTTGCTTTTAGTTCTATAGCTTCCCATTCATTTTTATCTCTTTCTTCTTTTTCTAACTTAGTCAATAGAATATTAGCAACTTTATAAAATTTACTTTTTTTAAATCTACTAATAAAATTCTCAACTTCATTAATGTTCGTTTGATTTAAGCCATACCAAGCTTTATTCGAATCTTGCTCAAATTTTAAATCACGATAAATATTATAAAATTCATTTCTAAACTCTAAAATCTTAATAGAATATTCTTTCGCAAAGCTATTTTGTTCTATTTCATGAAAGTTATTATTAACTTGTTCTAAAAATTCCAACCACTTTGATTCCTGGTATTTGAGTTCTTTAATCCTAATATTTGCTTCTACTTCATTCCTACTAAAGCTTTTCAAATAAATACTATAACCTTCAATAGTGTCTTCAGATTTAGTTTTAAGCCAAATCTTTTCTTCATTTTCTTTCAATTTAAAGTAAAATTCTCCGCCTTCATCGTGAATAATTTTTCCGCTTCGCTTTTCAGAGGGCGGCTCAGCTGAGTTCATTGCATAACTTATTTTAGAAAATATCTCATCTGTAGAAATTTTATCAGAATTTTCATTCTCTTTTAGAAATTTTGTAATCGAATTTATAAACGGACTGTCATCGAATGATTTACGATCTCCCAAATTTGAAGCAATCGCTTTTCTACATTTAGGTGTCAAAAGCTCGAAGTTCACCCCTCCTTGATTTAAAGTTTCACTAAATATATTTCCTGAGTTGCAACAATTTAAAAATAAAATTATATTTTTAAATTCTTTGAGCGATTTAATACTCTTTAAAATTTCAGTAAATGGATATTCATTGCCATCGTGTAAAATAAAATACCCATGATCTAGTTTAATATTTCCGTGCCCACTAAAGAAAATAAGGAGGGAATCATCTGCTTTTGCATCCTTCTGAAAACTCCTTATTACATTATCAATTTCACTTTGAGTAGCAAAATTATCATGGAGTGTATAAATATTATCTTCCTCAAAATCATATTTTGAAATTAAAGTGGAAAATAAATTTTTTAAATTGCTTACATTATGTTCTAACTCTTCAAATTGAGGATTATAGTATTTGTCAATGGCAATTGAAAGCACATAGTTTTTTTCTGTTTCAGTTGAATTGTTCATTTTGAACGATGTTAATTTTAGGTAAAATATCTATTATTCGTTTTTCAATACTATTAATTGTTATTAAAATTCTATATCTTGGTAAAAAATCACTTGAAAAGGTTTTATGCTCTTCTGCCCACAAACTTTTTAATTCATTGGTTGGTATAAACATACTTTTCTTTTTATCCTTGTTAGGGTTTACTTCAAAAAAATTGGAACTTATCAACAGTTCAGGTTCAGAATAAAATTTGAGCTTTGGTAAAGTAGCAATTTCACTAAATATCATTTCCAGTGATTTGGGAAAATCACTATCAATTAAATCCAGAATTGAAATTAATGGTATTGCAGGAGGGTGTATATTTTGAAAGAATACGGTTTTTAACTTGTTCATACCATCATCAAAATATTTATTTTTAATGAAAAAAGCATCAACGAATGAACATCCGTATAATTCTTTTTGTAAATCAGCGGTATCAAAATTTTGTTTTGTAAAATTAAAAAAGAGATATATTGGTAAACCTTTAACCTTTTCTGCGTAATCAATTAAATTTAAGATTTGTTCTCTTTTATCATATTTTCCAACAGGATGACTAATCGCTTCGTATTCTCCATTAATATATATCTTCTTAGCCTGACAAGGGAAATAAATAAATTTGCCAGGTTTTACTTCTAAAAATATTTCAAAATCATTTCCATTCACTTTTTCTTTTGTTGAATGAAATAATCTAAAATTTAAAGGTAAATTCATTAAATTTAATAAACCATCCCAAAAGATTTCGTTTAAAGTCGTTTCTCTTAATTGTGATATTTTAGGGTTCTCCGCGTGAAACTTTAACCTTTCCCATACGTAAAAAGGAAATCTTTCAAAATACTCTTTTAAATTTTGGGATTTTAAATATCTAATTTGTGAAGTTGAAAGTTTATTCATAAAAATAGAACCAAATTGTTTTTAAAATATAAAATTAAGTCTATGTTTTCAATTTTTATATTTATCTATGAATTAAAAAATTAAGTTTGTCGCTTTTTGTAAATTATTAAAATTATTTTAGGCTATTTGGAAAATTTTTTTTAAAAATAAACATAAATTCACTTAAATTATGTTCTTAAATTCGCTCAAAAAAATGGATGAGTAACAATAGTACGTTACTCATGCACTCCAGCAAACTCCCACACCCCCGAAAATTCACAAACTTCTAACCCTGGTTGTTTTCAAAAATAAACAACAAGGACGTATTTGGCATCACAAAAATTACAAGCTACTCCAAAGTAAAGCGTTGGCAAATTATTTACATTGAAATCTCTGAGATAAGATTCTTAATCTGATATTTTTAAAGGCAATCCAGTTCCAATTAATATATTTGAAAATCCGTCCTTCTATTATTTGCTCTTCCTGCCTCAGAATTATTTGTGTCAATCGGAATCGTTTCACCTTTTCCGCTAAAACGCAAACGG
>JAYVDU010000248.1:0-4868 GCA_043749245.1 Bacteroidota bacterium
CAAATATGAACGAACTCCTTGAAGATACAAGGGATCTTGCTCGGATTTGGGATTTGTATGGCGATTTATTAATAAAAGAAACAATTTGAAAATTGTCCATCACCTTGCCATAATCATCCATTTTAAAACAGAGTTCATTGCTACACCTTTGTATCGTCAATAATGACAAACAATTTAAAACATAAAAAAATGCAAAGAATTATCGCACTTAACCCAAAAACAACTACTGGAAAATCAAAAGAATTATTTACTGCCGTAAATGGCAAACTAGGAATGGTTCCCAACATGATGAGAACAATGGGGAATTCTCCGGCAGTATTAAATGGCTATTTATCATTCAACGGTGCTTTAGGAGAAAGCTCAATTGGCGCTAAAGTAGGTGAACTTCTGGCTTTAACGGTGGCTAATGCCAACAGTTGCGAATACTGTAATGCTGCCCACAGTTTTATTGGAGAAAAGCTAGTAAATATTGACGCTAACAGTATTCAATTAGCTAAGGAAGGAAAATCAAATGATACAAAAATTCAAGCGGCTCTTACATTTGCAAGAACATTAGTTGCAAAAAAAGGAAGAGTAAACGCAAGCGATGTAGATACCCTAAAAAATGCAGGTTATAGCGAAGCGGCTATTACCGAAATAATAGCACACGTTGCTTTAAACATTTTCACGAACTACTTTAACAATGCAACTGAGGTGGCTGTGGACTTTCCAACAGTAGAATTAATAGAAACAGCAGTAGTATAATCAATTATCGGAATGGATAAGTTAAATTCGCTTATCCATTCCTTTTAAAACAACCGAACACATGGAACTAAAATTACCAATACCTCCGTTTAATATGGAAACTGCTTTGCAAAAGGTGCAATTGGCAGAACAAGCGTGGAATACAAAAGATCCTGAAAAGATTTGTTTAGCTTACACTGTTGATACCGAGTGGAGAAATAGAACGGAGTTTATTAATGGGAGAGAACAAGTAAAACAATTCCTAAAACGTAAATGGGAAAACGAACTCAATTACAAACTAAAAAAAGAATTGTGGGGCTTTAAAGAAAACAGAATGGCTGTAAGGTTTGAATACGAATGGCATAATAAAGAGGGGCAATGGTTTAGAAGTTACGGAAATGAACTTTGGGAGTTTAACGAACAAGGTTTGATGCAAAAAAGGTTTGCCAGCATCAATGATTTCCCAATTAAAGAATCAGAACGTATATTACTATAACTATTTACAATGACAGCACAAACTGTATTTACCCTTATCAATCCTCAAAACGGAAATCTTGCGTTTAAGATATATGCATTTGATGATGCAAGTTCATTTGACCATTTACAACGGTTAAATTATTATTCGATGATTTTAGTGACTAATGGATCAGCTCAGATAAAAGCAGACTTTTCAGATTATCAAATATCAAATCCTAGCTTACTTTGTTTTTCTCCTTATCAACCATTTATGGTTTTTGAATCGAACAAATTACAAGGCTTGGTTATCAATTTTCATCCTGATTTTTTTTGCATTCATAAGCATCACAAAGAAATTGCTTGCAACGGTATATTATTTAATAATGTATATCAGCCTCCATTTGTAAGTTTAAATGAAAGTCAAGTGAATGGTTTTTTGTTATTAATAGATCAAATGAAAGAGGAGACACAACACGTAGCTCTTGCTCAATATGAATTATTAATTTCCTATCTAAAAATATTTTTAATTAACGCGTCTCGAATTAAAGTAGTTGAGTATCCAAACTCAATCAATAGCCTTGAAATAGGAACAGAACCATTTATCTTACAGAACTTAAAAAATGCCATTGAACAACATTATAAAGAAAAACATACTGCCAGTGATTATGCAGAATTACTAAATATTTCTCCAAGCGCATTAGCAAAAATAAGTAAGACTCACTTTAATAAAACACTCACCGATTTAATATCCGAGCGAATTATTATTGAAGCAAAAAGAGAGTTGTATCTTACTTCAAAAGCAGTAAAACAAATAGCCTTTGATTTAGGATTTAATGATGAGCATTACTTCAGTCGTTTCTTTAAAAAGAATGCAGACATTTCTCCACAAATTTATAGAGACACAGTTGGTTTTGCTAGAGCTGAATAATAAGTTATTTGAAGATTTTTTATTGAAAAGCAGACAACATCAAGGAGTCTATTCATAGAAGCCTTCCAGACTCGAACAAGGTTTAAATTGATTTACAACTACTCGAGTAAATTTTCGTGTGAACTCGAACAATAAAACGCCTGAAAATCAGGCGTTTTATTGTTCAGTACCCGCTTCCAGACCAAATATGAACAAACTCCTTGAAGATACAAGGGACTTTGCTCGGATTTGGGACTTGTACGGTCACCTGTTAAATGAGGCTTAAATTTCTTATTCAGAGCAGGGTAGCTTCTAGAGTGATTAAGCCGAGATAAAACACACATTAAAACCTATCCAAATTCATTACTTTATTCCATGCTGCAACAAAATCTTTTACAAATTTTTCTTTAGAATCATTACAGGCAAATACTTCTGCTATAGCACGTAATTCAGAATTTGAACCAAAAATAAGGTCTGCTCTTGTGGCTGTCCATTTGGGTTCTCCCGTAATACGATTCGATCCTACAAAAATTTCTCCTTTATCATTTGTAGCTTTCCAAGTAGTTCCTAAGTCTAATAAATTCACAAAGAAATCATTGGTAAGTGTTTCAACATTTTTTGTGAACACACCATGCTTAGAGTCATCGAAGTTTGCATTCAATACTCGCATACCTCCAACTAAAACGGTCATTTCCGGCGCTGTTAAAGTTAGTAGTTGAGCCTTGTCCACCAATATTTCTTCGGTAACAGAAACGCATTTAGCGTTTTTATAACTTCTGAATCCATCAGCTTTTGGTTCTAATACTGCGAATGATGCTACATCGGTTTGTTCTAAAATTGCATCACCTCTGCCTGGTGTAAATGGAACAGAAATATTTTGCCCTGCATTTTTTGTTGCTTTTTCAATGGCAGCACATCCGCCTAATACAATCAAATCTGCCATAGAAACATATTTGCCAAATTCTTTCTGTATTTTTTCATAAGCAGCCAATACTATTTTTAATTGTGTGGGATTATTAGCTTCCCAATTGATTTGAGGCTCCAAACGAATACGAGCACCATTGGCACCGCCACGTTTATCTGAACCACGAAAAGTAGAAGCTGAAGCCCATGCCGTAGAAACTAATTGAGCAATCGACAGCCCGCTTGATAAAATTTTACTTTTTAAAATTGTGACGTCGCTGTTGTTTAATTCGCTTTTTGCAGCAGGGATTGGATCTTGCCAAATCAATGCTTCTTTAGGAACTTCCGCACCTAAATAACGAGCAATTGGCCCCATATCTCTATGCGTTAATTTATACCAAGCTCTCGCAAATGCATCGGCAAATGCATCAAAATCATTTAAGAATTTTCTGGAAATTTTTTCATATACAGGATCCATCCTTAAAGCCATATCAGCCGTTGTCATCATTGGCGCATGAAATTTATGAGCATCATGTGCATCTACTACAGTTGTAACTGCGCTTGCATCTGTTGGTGTCCATTGTTGAGCGCCAGCAGGGCTTTTCGTTAATTTCCAATCATACTTAAATAAAGTTTCAAAATAGCCATTATCCCAAGTGGTAGGATTTGGTTTCCAAGCACCTTCAATACCATTGGTAATGGTATCAGCACCTTTACCTGTTCCAAAGCTATTTTTCCAACCCATACCCATATCTTCAATACTTCCTGCCTCAGGTTCTCTACCAACGTGGCTTGTGCTTCCAGCACCATGCGATTTACCAAAAGTATGTCCGCCTGCTACTAAAGCCACAGTTTCTTCATCATTCATAGCCATACGTGCAAAGGTTTCTCTAACATCTTTTGCCGATGCAAGAGGGTCTGGGTTACCATTTGGGCCTTCAGGATTTACATAAATTAATCCCATTTGTACTGCCGCTAAAGGATTGTCTAATTCTCTATCGCCTGTATAGCGTTTATCTCCTAACCATTCTGTTTCATTACCCCAGTTAATATCTTGTTCGGGTTCCCAAATATCTTCACGACCACCAGCAAATCCAAAAGTTTTAAAACCCATAGATTCTAATGCACAGTTACCTGCTAAAATCATTAAATCGGCCCATGAAATTTTATTACCATATTTTTGTTTAATTGGCCAAAGTAAAAAACGGGCTTTATCTAAATTGCCATTGTCGGGCCAACTGTTTATTGGCGCAAACCGTTGATTACCTTTTCCTGCACCTCCACGACCATCGGAAATACGATATGTGCCAGCGCTATGCCAAGCCATACGTATAAATAATGGACCATAATGACCATAATCGGCAGGCCACCAATCTTGCGAAGTAGTCATTAATTCAATAATATTTTTCTTGATTGCTTTCAAATCTAATTTCTTAAATTCTTCTGCATAATTAAACCCCTTGTTCATTGGGTCTGACAAGGCAGAATGCTGGCGTAGTATTCCTAAATTTAATTTATTTGGCCACCAATCTTTGTTTGAAGTTCCAGTGCCTGCGGTTTGTTTCATTTGTCCGTGTGGAAAAGGACATTTACTTTCGTTTGAATTGCTCATATTTATTTTATGGGATTAGATATTTTATTCGCCAATGCAGATATACTGAATGTAGGATGTTTAAGATTGTATCAAAATTAAGAGATACAATGGAAAGATACAAAGGTAAAGATATTCTATCATTTAGCGATAGGTTTACTACAGATGAAACTTGTTATGACTATTTATCTGATAGGATTAGGTATTATATTCTCTAATTGCATTTAGAGTTAAAGGTAGTGCTAACATAAAACCACTTATAATACTGTTGAAAATAGAATTTAAGGA
>JAYVDU010000249.1:0-4863 GCA_043749245.1 Bacteroidota bacterium
ACATAATCTTGAGCAACTGAGTAAGTATGGGTTGGACTAGTAAGTGTTGACGTATTTGCTGCGATTGAGCCACAATACGCATCGCCAAAATTCCAACTATAACTGGTGGCACCTTGAGACGTATTTTGGAAGAAGATATTCGGGTCTACTATTGTTGTTACTAAAGGATTAGGAACAAAAGAAGCTATTGGAACAGGATAAACTTCTATCATTTGAGGAATAGACATCGTTGTAGAGCATAAATGATTTGACGTTGCTGTTAAGGTGACACTGTATAATCCTGTGTTGTTATAACAATGCGCGGGATTTTGAGCAGAGCTCGAGCCACCATCTCCAAAATTCCACGACCAAGCTTGTATATTATCAGGAGATGCGATAGTAGATTGATCTGTAAAATTAACACAGTGAACTGGACAGCCTTTAGGATTATCAACCGTGAAACTGATAACAGGATTCGGATAAAAATTAACAACAACCGTAGAAGACACATTTTGACATGGAGCTATAGCTACTGCTGTTAAACTCAACGTAACCGATCCGCTTGTAAATTCGCTTGCTGTTGGATTATAGGTTGCATTTAAAGCAGAAGAACTAGGATTAAAACTTCCTGCGCCACCACTCCAAACACTACTATTTGCCGAACCGCCAATAACACCATTTAAAGGTATATTATTGGTGCCAGCACATACAGGAATTGCTGATCCCGCATTTACCGTTGGCAATGGAAGCACTTTTACTAATACCTGCGCACTAGATTGACAAGATGTTGATGATTCGGTGGTAGTAACTACGTAAATAGTAGTTACAGGAGCCGAACCTCCATTTACACCAGTAACAGTGGGGTTTGATACCGAAGCACTGCTTAAATTAGAAGCAGGCGACCATGAGTAAGCGTATCCGGTAGTACTCGCAGTGCCTATCACTCCTGTTTGACCAGCGCATAATGTAATTGGACTTCCAGCATTTGAAATTGGCAATGGATTCACGGTTACCTGAACCGTATTACTTGCCTGACAACCATTAAGCGTTACCGTTAAAGAGTAAGTGCTTACTATTGGCGTTGTGCCTGCGTTTGGTAACGTAACCGTTGGGTTAGAAATAATTGAACTGCTTAATCCAGTTGTTTGTAACCAAGCATAAGTGTATCCTGCCGTTGAAGCTCCTCCTATAGTTCCTGATTGTCCTGCACAAAAAGCAATTGGGTTACCAGGATTAGGAATTGGCAGAGGATTTACAGTAACCTTCGTCTGATTAGAGCCTGTACAGCCATTCGGGCTAGTAATGGTAACTGTATAAATAGTTGTTGCTACTGGAGTTATTGTCGGATTTACTATTATTGAAAAAGCAGGACTGCCTGGGGAATCCCATGAATAGGTGTATCCTGCGCCATTAGGAGTTGCATTTAAGTTAGCAGTGACACCAATACAAATAGTTTGATTTGGAGAAGCCGTTACAGTTAAAAAGTTTAAAACATTAGCTGTAACAGTGGTAAATGGACTTACACAACCAGATGCATTAGTTGTATTTACATAATACGTTGTGGTGGTATTTAAATTAGGAGTTGTATAAGTAGCATTAGTAATTAATAAATTTCCTGCAACTTGAGCATCGTACCATGCGTATGTTCCACCAGGGGCAGTTGCAGTAAGCGTTGCAGAAGAGTTAGGGCAAATAGTAGCATCAGCTGCAGATGGAGCGATAGGTGTAGGATTTACTGTAATTGAAAAATTCATAGGTGAGCCAATACAACCACTGGCAGATGGCGTCACAGTAATTGTTCCAACTATTGAAGTAGTACCCAAATTACTAGAAGTGAAAGAAGGGGCGTTACCTGTGCCAGAAGCACCCAAACCGATAGTAGAATTTGAGTTCGACCAACTATAAATAGTTGTGGTCAGGTTACTGCTAAAGGTTGATACAGGAACCGTTGCTCCACCACAGTAAGATGCACTTTGAGGCACATTTACTGTAGGAATAGGATTAACAGAAATGGTGTAACTGGTTGGAGTTCCCGTGCAGGTATTAGCTGTAGGTGTAACTGTAATCACACCTGATATAGAACTAGCACCAGTGTTAGTTGCATTGAAGCCAGTAACGGTATTAACACCAGAACCAGAAGCACCAATTGTTGTGTTAGAATTGACCCAGTTAAAAGTAGTCGCAGTGACACTACCCGTAAACGTATTAGCAGGTACGGCAATACCACTGCAATACGTAGCGCTAGGCACCGCATTTACAGTAGGAATAGGATTAACTGCAATTGTATAACTCGTTGGAATTCCTACGCAAGTATTAGCAGTAGGCGTAACAGTGATGACGCCGGATATAAGCGTAGCGCCAACATTTGAGGCACTGAAACCAGCTACTGTGTTCACTCCCGAAGCAGGAGCGCCAATGGTTGTGTTTGTATTGTTCCAATTATAAGTAGTTCCCGTAACACTCCCAGTAAAGGTATTGGCAGGTACAGCAAGGCCACTGCAGTATGTTGCGCTAGGCACAGCATTTACTGTAGGGATTGGATTAACCGTAATAGTATAAGAAACAGGCGGACCTACACAAGAGTTGGCTGTTGGGGTAACGGATACAATGGATGTAATTGGAGAAGAACCCGCATTTACTGCTGTAAAAATAGGAGTGTTTCCAGCGCCACCAGAAGCCAAGCCTATGGATGTGTTAGAATTGGTCCAACTAAAAGTAGTACCAGCAACCGTACTCGTAAATGCAGAAGCGCCAACAGATGTATTGTGGCAGACTGTAACATTAGCAGGAGTATTGATGGTTGGGATAGGATTTACAGTAACCCTTGCCATAGCTGTATCTTTACAACCATTGGGATCTGTATAAGTACAGATATAGGAGGTTGTGGTTGCTGGTGATACGGATATATTTCCTGAAGCAGGTGCCGCTGGTGACCAAGAGTAAGTTCCTCCAGCTAAAGATGTAGTTGCCGAAATAGCTGCTGCTACGCCATTACAAACCGTTGCCGAATTTGCTGAAGCAATTTCTTGTGGGTATAATGATACAGAATAAGTAAGAAACGTTTTGCAATTTGTATAGGATGTTAATTCACAAGTATAGGTTGTCGTAGCTGTCGGAGTAACGGCAACAGATTGGGTAGATAATCCGCCAGGTGTCCAAGAGTATGTAAATAATCCAACCGGAGCGGATAATACTGTAGATTTTGTTGGACAAACGATATTTACACCGGTGATTGCTAAGGGTTGACAAATGGCATCTACATAAGCATAAGCGAAATGTCCGCCAATTGTACAATCTCCAACAGTATATCTTACCGTAACACAGGTTCCAATAAATGGCGTTAAATCAACAGCCACTGGCGACCACGTTTTATAGTAAACATCTGTTGTGCCAGGCGCTAAGTTAAAGCCTGGGATACTTGGCCCTCCAGTAACTAAATACTGACCACAAACAACTGGATTACCAGTACAATCATAGATATCAGTTTTAAAATAAGGTTGTTCTACCGCTTTATGAGGAATAAGTATAGGTATACCAGGAGAACTATATACAATATTACCAAGCGCATCCATCGAATCAGATAAAGCATTTTGAATAACAACCGCATAGTAGTATACAAATAACGCATTGGATGCCGTAACGGTAAATTTTTGTTCCATTGTTGCTCCCTGAGCACCAGGAATACCGCCCGAATATTGATTTGTATTTCCGTAAGTACCCACATCACCTAATCTTAAAGAATTTGAACCGCCTGCTGGGTTGACTATTGGGAAACTACCATAAAGATCAACGCCTGCTCCAGCGGTAACAACATGTTGGGTAGCACTTGTATTATAATAAAGCGGTGTATATCGTGGGGTAGTGGCACCAGCAGCCCCTGTTGTTACAATTCCAGTTGTACCAACCCAGCCAGTTGTATTTCCGTTATCATAACCAATATTAGAACAGGCTGGCTCTAATGGAGCGGCTGGGGGATTGGTATGGTATCGAATAGTTGCTGTATAATTAAAACAAGTTACGGCGCCGTCTGCGTATTGTGGGGCGTTATCTATTATTACATAATAACACGTACCTGCAGTTACAGTTACTGTAACTAAACTATTAATTAAGCCTCCACCTGTAAATGAAGTTGCAAACCAATTTGATCCTCCTGCATTGGGCGTTACGCTGTAAACCATAATGCCAGGAGCTACTCCATAAGCATTTGTTATGAATATATCTACTGGGCCAGATGAAGGTGCACAAAAATAATACAGCCAATCTTTTCCACTAGTTAAGCCATAAGGACTAAAAGGATTGTAATTATCTATATGCCCACAGGTAGTTCCTGCAGCTGAAAAAGGTAATGTAATTGGTGCCCCAGCAGCAGCAGTGGCATCGTCGCCACCTTGAGCAAAGCTTTGGTTTGGAATTAATAACAATAAGCTACTGCAGAATAAAAATGATAAAAAATATTTCATAGTCTTGTATATATTATATCTTGTAATTTCGTTTAGTAAATAATGCGCGAAGATATTCCATAAAATCAATCCAACTTTGGAGCATTTTGGGATTTCGGAAGAGAATAGTATTTTAAGTAAAAAAATTAGTGCAGGTTCGTTTTCAATGAGTAAAAAAAATAATTCGATTGTTTTTAATAGGATTTTTACAAACAAAATTCAAATTGCGTCATTTTTAAAACGAATTAGAAGCCCAATATTTTAACATAAATGTTATTAAATCATCATTAGGGCACTATCCCATTTTTGTAAGTAAAGCGCTTCCTTAAACTTTATGCCTAAATACTTAGGGTTCACTCAAAAACTTAATCATCTTTTTTACGTTTTTTTCCTTGACGAAAAAAAGTAACAAAAAAAGTCAAGCCAAAACGCCAAATCCATTTTT
>JAYVDU010000250.1:0-4853 GCA_043749245.1 Bacteroidota bacterium
ATAAAAATGGATTTGGCGATTTAGCTTGTCACGCCTCGGCGTGATTGCTTCTTTTTGATCAAGCAAAAAGAAGGTTAAAAAGATGGCTGAGTTTATGAAGAAGCTCTAATTAAGAAAACAGTTTTAAAACTGGCCTGCTTCTACAAGCTTTATAGCGCGTTCTATCATTATATCCTCACCTTCGGGGTCATACTCGGTCTTCATGTTATTTCCAAATAATCGAGCAACGCCTTGCCACATAAAGGCTTGAAATCCACCCCTAAAATCTTTTACTAATTGGTAGCTCGTATTCCCTGTTTCTCTGTCTATTAATTTCAATAAAATACGTCCTTGACTCATAGTTAAATCTTTTAATTGATCTTCAAACTGAGCTTTTAATTCTTTTTCTGCCACTTTCATGTACAATTTTTTAGATTTTTCGTCGGGTAATTTTTCTAATACCAAATTGTATTCTTTCAATTTTGCAGAAGCTAAAATAGCATAAGGATATACTTTTTTAACATTATATTTTATACGAGTCCAAGCTTCATATTGTCTTTTATTTTTAGTTGGAAAGTCTCCATACACCGTAAATTCTTGGAGGTTAAAAGAGGGGATAGTATCGCCATCTATAATTACAGCCACTACTTTATATTGCATTTTTACGGTATTAGTAGTTGGTACAACAATATCGTCTGCTTGTGAAAAAAAAACAGAAGGAAAACAAACAGATAGTAATATCGGTAATACAAATGATATGTGCCTATTTTTCATTATCTATTTATTCCTTATACGTGAAAAGTAACCTTTCGAGTTGTTAAAAAAATAGTTAAAAAAAGCAATTATGCGCAATAAAGGTACTAAAAACTATGCTTTTTTATTTTTTATAACTAACTTTATGATTATTAAATCTAAAAAATCTCTTTTAAACAAACCTCGCTTATCCTAAAAATTAATAACATGAAAAACAAACTTAAATTAGCTTCTTTTGCTTTATTGATGGTAGGATTAGCTTTTACATCTTGTAAAAAAGATAAAGCAACAACGCCTAATTCTGAGGCAGATGAATCATCAACTTTTTCGCAACATTCTTCAGATGTAAACACATCCAATAATACAGCCGATATGTCGATGGAAGATGCTGAAAACGCAATAGCTCCTTCAAGTTTAAGTGGGGCCAGAGTTACTAGTCTTTACAGTAATATCTGTGGTGCCAATGTAGATACAACTCAGATTACTTTAAACAAAAAGGTTGTTATTACTTATACTGGAACTTCTTGCGATGGATTAAAAACTCGTTCTGGCTCTATCACAGTCCAATTAACAACAGGTAACAGATGGAAAGATGTAGGTGCAGTGCTTACAATCACTTACGCAAATTTCAAAGTAACAACCATATCATCTGGTAAATCAACCACCTTAAATGGAACTCATACCATTAAAAATGTAACAGGAGGTATCGTGAATCATATTGGTAATTCGTCTAATCCAGCAACTATCGTAAGAAAAATAAGAGCAAATAATATGAGCATTACGTTTGATGATGGTACGGTAAGATCTTGGTCTGCTGCCAGAAAAAGAACTTGGACTGGCTCCGGCGGTAGCCCTGTTAGTTTAACCATAGAGGGAGATACAACGTTAGCAGGTATTTCGAACACGGAAGTATGGGGTACTAACAGAGCAGGTAATGCTTTTACAACGGTTGTGAATACTCCATTGGTTGTGAATGTAGGCTGTGGCTGGTGGAAGCCGGTAAGTGGAATGAAGACTCATTCATTTAACAGCAGAGTTTCTACCATTACTTTTGGAACGGATGCTTCAGGTAATATCGTATCATCAGGTTGCCCTAATCATTATATTATCAATTGGACATCACCTACCGGTGTTGCTAAGTATTATATCGGTACTTATTAATTAGTGTAATTAATATAAGGGAATTTCTAAAAATTCATTTTTCGAGGCTAACAAGTTTTTGAAAACGCAGAATACATAGGTATTTGAGGCTTTCAAAAATGCAATTCAACAATGAAAATGGGATTAAATAGAGATTCCCATAAATGTAAATGTGTATCCATTATGGATACGCATTTTTTAGTTAAAGGATTTTAACAGCTATTAACGCTCAGAAAATAAAGAAATTAGCTACCTTAGCATTGATAATGAAGAATTTTATTTTGTCCATAAGCCTACTCTTGTTTTCATATAATTGCTTTAGCAGTTATATTTTAATACCGATGGATGATACTCAAAAAAATCATTTAAAGGCTTACGGTATTGCTTATTGGTCGCTAAAGGGCGAATTAGAAATAAATTGGTTAGTTAATTATCGTGGCGGTAGTTTTTTAATACCTAATGCAAAACCTGTTACGAATGAGTGCACCATAAGAGGTGTGAGTTATGAAATTATTTCTGATGCTCAAAAAAATTCAATTTTAGCTGATATTGCAAATCCAGAAGTTAATCAGGATGCCGTTAAATTAGAGAAAGCACCTAAGATAGCGGTGTATTCTCCTAAAATTAAACAGCCTTGGGATGATGCTGTAACACTGGTATTGAAGTATGCTGAGATTCCTTACGAAGTAGTGTATGACGAAGAAATAGTATCGGATAAATTAAAAGATTATGATTGGCTACATCTTCATCACGAAGATTTTACCGGACAGTATGGTAAATTTTACGGACAATACAATCAGGCAGCTTGGTATCAGGCAGAAGTAAAGGATAATGAAGCATCTGCCAAAAAGTTAGGCTTTACTAAAGTATCCCAATTAAAATTAGCGGTTGCAAAAAAAATAAATGATTTTGTATTTACAGGCGGCTTTTTATTTGCGATGTGTAGCGCCACAGATAGTTATGATATTGCTTTAGCCGCAGAAGGTATTGATATTTGTGAAACGATGTTTGATCACGATCCGGCAGATCCTGGCATGAATAAAAAACTGGATTATACAAAAGGTTATGCGTTCGAAAAATACACACTCGTTACAAACCCTTATGAATACGAGTTTTCGCAGATAGATGCCACAGGCCCACGAATGCAGTTTGGTGTAACCGAAAAAAATGATGTGTTTACATTATTTGAATTTTCTGCTAAGTGGGATCCGGTTCCTACAATGCTTTGTCAAAATCATGAGCAAACGATTAAAGGCTTTTATGGACAAACAACGGCGTTTAATAAAGCATACATCAAAAAAAATATTTTAATATTAGGAGAAGCAAAAGCATTTAACGAAGCTCGATATATACATGGCGATCACGGCAAAGGCACTTGGACATTTTATGGCGGACACGATCCTGAAGATTATCAGCATAGGGTAGAGGATCCACCAACGGATTTGAGCCTGCATCCTAATTCCCCGGGCTATCGTTTGATTTTGAATAATATTTTATTTCCGGCAGCAAAAAAGAAAAAACAAAAAACGTAATTAGTAAAACGGACTAATTTATTTTGTTAATGCATAATTAAAAAAGGAAAGTGATTTAAAATTAAAATCAATACGTTCGTCTTTTGTTTCTTCTGCAGAAATAAATACGGTTTTCATTCCGGCAGTTCTTCCAAATTCCATATCACTTATACTGTCTCCAACAATGATTGATTTTTTTAAATCAATATGAGGGAAATCCTGTTGTGCTTGTAATGCCATTCCTATAGCTGGTTTACGAGTAGGATGGTTTTCTGAAGCTAAGTAAGGAGAAAAATATATTTTATCAATGCGACCTTTTAAATAAGAAATTTCGTACAACATATTTTTATGTACTAACTCTAAATCTTCGGCAGTAATAATGCCTTTGCCAATACATTGTTGATTGGTAACGACAACAATGGTACCGAAAACCTTATTTAATGAGGCTAAAGCAGGGATGACGCCATCAATGAATTCAAATTCGGTGCTGTGTTTAACGTAATCGTTTTCTAATTTTTTATTAATAACGCCGTCTCTGTCCAAAAATAAAGTCCAGGTATTATCAATATTTAAATCTTTTAAAGTCATCTTGTGCTTTTTTATAATCTTCGGGAATGCCAATATCGATAAAGTATCCATCGTATTCGAATCCGAAAATATGTAATTCATTAATTCTGTTTTCAAAAAAATCTTTTTCAATTGAAAAAGCGATATTTGGTTTGGTTTTAGATAAAAACAACGCTCTATTTAAAATATAAACGCCACCATTAATTAATCCTTCTTTTTCAATCCCATCTTTTTCCTTAAATTCTTTGATAGCAGATGTATCGCTTAACTTAATAGTGCCGTAACGTGCAGCGTTATCCACTTTTCTTAACGCTAGAGAGCAATCCGAATTATACTGTGCATGACGTGGGAAGTATGCTTGTAAGTCCACATCAAAAAATGAATCGCCATTTAAAACTAGGATGTTTTTAGTTGTACATTTCTCCAAAGCTAAACGGATGCCGCCTCCAGTTCCTAAAGGCGTTTCTTCCTTAGTATAAGAAATTTTAATTCCTTTAAATTTATCTTTATAGCTTTCCGATATTTTTTCTGATAAATAGCCTGTAGATAATACCACATGTTCGATTTTATAAAACGCTAAATAATCGAATATGTAATTTAAAAACGGAACGTTATTGACAGGAGCCATAGGTTTAGGCACATCGCTTACAACTGATTGTAAGCGGGTTCCAAATCCTCCGGCAAGTATAAGGGCTTCTTTTAGCAATTACTATTAGGGTTTGGGGAATAAGTGCATTTCTATTAACTCGCAAATGGTATGCCCTAAAATCATGTGACACTCTTGTATGCGAGGTGTATCTTTTGATGGAATATTAATTAAGTATTTAGATACGTCTTTCATTTTACCTCCAGTTTCGCCAGTAAAGGCAATGGTTACCATTCCTATTTGATTGGCAACTTCTA